>JBKPJW010000304.1:0-1954 GCA_046730875.1 Actinomycetota bacterium
ACGGTACCCTCGGCGGTACAGCATCCCTGAGCGGTCTGAAGTTTTCCAAAGGCCACGGAACGGGCAATGACTTTGTCCTGATCGCAGATCCGAACGGCGCGCTGTCACTGAGCCCCGACCACGTTGCGGCGCTCTGCGACCGGCACCGCGGCATTGGCGGGGACGGCCTGATCCGCGCGGTGCCTTCCCGGTTCCTGGCCGAAGGGCAGGAACTGCTGAGCGTGCACCCCGACGCCGAGTGGTTCATGGACTACCGCAATGGCGACGGTTCACTCTCTGAGATGTGCGGCAACGGCGTGCGAGTCTTTGTGCACTTCCTCATCGCCGAAGGGCTAGTGGATCTTCCGGCCGGCGAATCCCTCCTCATTGGGACCAGGGGCGGCGCGAAGACGATTGTCCGGACGGCTGCGGGCTACGCCGTGGACATGGGCCCCTGGGAGTTCATTTTCCCGGGTGAGGCGACAGCACGGGCCATGGATTCGCTCGTCAGCGCAGATGGGCTCGAGGTGGCCAGGCCGGCCCTGTCCGTCAGTATGGGCAACCCGCACACAGTCGTTGCCCTGGCCGAGACGGCCGAACTCGAGGCCACGCAGCTGTTCACGGCTCCCCGAGTGGACCCGACGCCGCCGCACGGTACCAATGTGGAGTTTGTCGTGCCGTCCGAACCCCTGGTCCACGACGGCACCGGCACCATCACTATGCGGGTCCACGAGCGCGGAGTGGGCGAGACACAGTCATGCGGCACCGGAGCCTGCGCCGCCGCCGTCGCTATTCGCCACTGGGCCGGCCAGGGCGCACCGGATGCGTGGAACGTCCACGTCCCCGGCGGCGTCGTCGGGGTGAAATTCTTCCAGGGACCGGACGGGCACGAACACGTCGAACTCAGTGGACCGGCCGTGATCGTCGCTAGTGGGACGCTTTCCTGACCCGAAGGATCCGGAACGACTTCGACGTGCTCTCCCGGGTCACCGTGAAGCTGGAATCGAGCTCCGTCGCCAGCCAGCGCTGCAGCGAGTCCGAGCCCAGGTTCTTCTGAACCACGAGCCACGCCGATCCGCCAGGCGCCAGCCGGGGAATCCACAGGCGCAGGAGGGCATGAAGCTCGTCTTTGCCGATCCGGATGGGCGGGTTGGACCAGATGGTGTCGAAACGTAGTTCGGGGTCAACGGCCTCCGGCGTGCTGGCGGTGACGTTGGTCAGCCCCAACAGCCCGGCGTTCTCGTTGGTCAGGGTGACGCAGCGTTCGTTCACGTCCACCGCGTACACCCGGGCATGCGGTGCCCGCAGGGCCATTGTCAGGGCGATCGGTCCCCAGCCGCAGCCAATGTCAAGCAGGTTCCCCTGCGGAGCCGGAGCCGGAACGTCGGCAAGCAGCACGGCCGTTCCCTTGTCGATCCCGTCCGGGCTGAAGATCCCCGAGGACGTCTGCAGCCGGCGCGTCTCACCGGCAAGGTCCACGGTGAGCGGCTTGCGGGTGAAAGGCCCGGCGGGCTGGGCGCTGAAATAGTGTGCAGACTCCATAATGGGCCAGATTAGTTGGCGGCCCGCCCGAATGGGAAACCGGACGCGGGCCGGAATATGGGGGATTCAGGAACGGAACGGCCGAAGGGCCGCGAACTGGTTCATGAACGGCCCTGGCGGGGCCGGTGGAGGGTGCGAATGGGGGGCAATGGGGTCTGCTAGGCTACAAAGCATGATCTTGATCTCCAAGTAGCCGGCACGGGTCTTATCCCGTCTCCGAAGCGACGCAGGTAAACGCCTTCCGCTTAGTGCGCCAATTGCAGCGGTCAGTTTTCCACCCGCTGGCGCTCGAACCACTTGGAATCCAGCCGTTTCTGGCACCGCGCTCTCAGGCACTGTTTTCATTTGCCTATTTCGGCTCCCGGTTCGGCGGACAGCAACTACCTCACTGTGATTTCCGCAACTGCGGCGACTGTGTTTTCCACAACTCGGT
>JBKPJW010000305.1:0-11296 GCA_046730875.1 Actinomycetota bacterium
GCTCAATATGGTCCGAGCACATGGCGGCGTCGAAGCCGGCCTGCTCGGCCAGTTGCACATCCTTCAGGAGGCGGCCGGGGCTGATCTGTTCATGCGAGGCGTGGAACCCGATGGTAGCCATCACCCATGTCTACCGTGGGCGCGGGGTTGTGTCGAGGAAACCCTTCCATGGGGCTGGCGGTGCCGGGTCAGCGGCGCAAGAATGGGCGCTATGCGACTGCCGTTGATGCCTCCCATTGCGCCCATGCTGGCCAAAGCTCTCCCCGCCCTGCCGTCGTCGGAGGCGGGAACGGGCTGGCTCTTTGAACCAAAGTGGGACGGCTTTCGCTCCATCATCTTCCGGGACGGCGACGAGGTGGAGATTGGCAGCCGGAACGGCAAGCCGATGACGCGCTACTTTCCTGAGCTCGTCGAGGCGTTAAAGGCGGAACTGCCGGAACGCTGCGTAGTGGACGGCGAGATCATCCTGGTGGCGGCCTCCGGGGACCGGCTGGACTTCGATGCGCTGCAGCAGCGCATCCATCCGGCCGCGAGCCGGGTGAAGCTGCTTGCGGAGCAGACCCCGGCGCGCTTCGTGGCCTTTGACCTGCTGGCGCTCGGGGATGAGGACCTTACGGGCAAACCCTTCGCCGAGCGGCGCCGGGAACTCGAACGCGCGCTGGCGCCAAGCAAGGCCCCGGTCCACCTCACGGCCGCGACCTCCGACCGGGACACGGCGACGCGCTGGTTCCGGCAGTTCGAGGGCGCCGGACTGGACGGCGTTGTGGCCAAGAAAATGGAAGGCACCTACCAGCCGGACAAGCGCGCAATGGTCAAGGTCAAGCACGAACGGACCGCGGACTGCGTGCTCGCCGGGTACCGGGTGCATACCTCCGGTCCTGACCGGGTGGGTTCCCTGCTGCTGGGGCTCTACGACGGTGCCGGAGTGCTGGCGAGCGTCGGCGTGGTGGGCGCCTTCCCGATGGCACGGCGCCAGGAACTGTTCACCGAGCTGCAGGAGCTGGTCACCGATTTCGACAACCACCCCTGGGCCTGGGCCCGGCAGGAGGAGGGCGCGAGGACGCCGCGGAACGCCGAGGGAAGCCGGTGGAGCGGCGGCAAGGACCTGTCCTTTACCCCGCTCCGGCCCGAGCGCGTGGTGGAAGTGAAATATGACCACATGGAGGGCGAACGGTTCCGCCATACCGCCCAGTTCGTGCGCTGGCGTCCTGACCGCGAGCCGCGTTCCTGTACTTATGCCCAGTTGGAGGAACCGGTGAAGTTTGATCTCGCCGCGGTGCTCGGCGCCACACCTTAACGCCCCCACGGCGGCAACAGTATGGACGACAACGACAACGACGGCCCGCCCCGGAAGGGACGGGCCGCCGTCGGACGATGTGAAACTGCCGGTTGAGCGCGTTGCCGGTGCCTAGTACTGGCCGAGCTCCCGGGTGGGGACACGGAAAGTTTCCTTGGCCGTCAGTGCAGCGACGGTGGCAATCAGGCAGATGATGCCGGTGAAGATGCTGATCTGGACCCAGCCGCCGGGCTGGATGCCGCCCATGGCCGCTACGATCGCCGGGGCGAATCCGGCCATCAGGAAGCCCAGCTGGGTGCCGATCGCGAGGCCGGAGAAGCGGACGTTGGTGCTGAACATCTCGGCGTAGAAGGAGGGCCAGACCGCGTTGGCTGCAGCGTAGCCGAAGGAGAAGAACCCGATTGCGGCGAGGAACATCAGAGGGACGCTGCCGGATTCGAGGCTCAACAGGAAGACCGGGGTCAGGACCGCGCTGGACAGCGCGCCGTAGATGAAGACCGGTTTGCGGCCGATCTTGTCCGCGAGCATGCCGAAGAGCGGCTGGGTGCCCAAGGCCATGAAGTTGGCGCCCACCACGAGCCAAAGGGTGGTTGTGCCGTCCACGCCGGCGACGTTCTTGGCGTAGCTGATGGCCAGGGTGCCGAAGACGGTGGACACGGCGGCGATGAAGGCGCAGGCGATAACGCGGAGGACATCGCGCCAGTGGTCCTTGAGGAGGTCGGCAACGGGGAGCTTGGAGATCTGTGCGGTCTTCTGGGCTTCCTCGAACGCCGGGGGCTCGTGCAGGGTGCGGCGGATGAAGAACGCGATCAGCACAACCACGGCGCTGAGCCAGAACGGGATGCGCCAGCCGATGGTGTACTTGATCTCATCGGGCAGGGCCAGGACGGGGATGAAGACCAGGGCGGCGAGGATCTGGCCGCCCTGGGTTCCGGTCAGGGTCCAGGAGGTGAAGAAAGAGCGGCGGTTGTCCGGGGCGTGCTCGAGCGTCATGGAGGAAGCGCCGGCCTGCTCTCCGGCTGCGGACAGGCCCTGGCAGAGCCGTGCCAGCACCAGAAGTGCCGGGGCCCACCAGCCGACCGTCTTGAAGTCCGGAAGGCAACCGATCACGAAGGTGGCGGCACCCATCAGCAGCAGCGTGAACATGAGGACCTTCCGGCGTCCAATCCTGTCGCCGAAGTGGCCGAGGACGACGGCGCCGACCGGACGGGCCACGTAGGCGAAGCCGAAGGTAGCGAAGGACATGATGGCCGCATTGGTGTCCGCATCGGGGAAGAAGACGTGCGGGAAGATCAGTGCCGCTGCGGAACCGAAGATGAAGAAGTCGTAATACTCGACGGCGCTGCCCAGGAAGCTGGCAAGGGCCGCCTTCTTCGGCGTCCCTCCTGTGGTTATACCCGGCGTCGTGGACGGGACAGTGTGGCTCATGGTGTTCCTTTGGTGTGACGACGTTGTCGCGGATGGATCAGGAAGGTCTCGGCTGCCGCTTCCTTAAGTGTGGTGCAGCCGGAAGTCCGTGGAAAGACCCGGACGAGTAGCCACATGGTGGAAGCTACTTGTGCGATGTAGCAATCATGGCTGTGAGCGCAGTCACTTGTCAAGAAAAATAATCACCATCTAGAAATAGCTCTCACTATGTGGCAATATCAATACATGAGTGTGAATCAAGCCACAGATGAGCCGACCGCTTCCGGATACCCGGAGGAAGCCCCCACAAAGCCTGCCAAAGCCGCGAAGGAGGACTCGCGGACAGACATGGTGGGCAAGGCCCTGGGCCTGCTGGTCCTCCTGGGTGACGAGCCGCGCGGCGCGAGTGCCGCGGAGATCTCCCGGCGTGCCGAGCTGCCGTTCAGCACCACGTACCGCCTGCTTGGCTCGCTGACCCGGGACGGCTTCGTGGACTATGAGCCCGACGGTCGCCGCTACCATCTGGGGCTGCGGGTCTTCCAACTCGGCCAGCGGGTCTCCAATCACCATGGCTTCGCGGGAACGGCACTGCCCATACTGCGGCGGGTCACCGAGGAAACGGGCGAGGCGACCATCCTCTCCGTGCGGGACGGGATCCACCATTTGACGGTGAACAAGGTGGATGGCCCGCAGACCTTCCGAGTCACCAGCGACCCCGGGCATCTTGGCGCACTGCACACCACCTCGGTGGGCAAGGCGCTGGTGGCGTTCGCCGATGACGCCACGCGGGCCCAGCTTGTCGACGAACTGCCCCTCGAGCCGCTGACTGAGCATTCCATCACCGACCGGGATGCATTCCGGGCAGAAATCGAGCAGGTCCGGCGCCGGGGCTACGCCACGATGGACGAGGAGAACGAGCTCGGCATGCGTGCCGTCGCCGTTCCGGTCTTCAATGCCCAGGGCCAGGCCTTTGCCTCGCTGGCCACGGCCGTCCCTGTGTTCCGCCTGAGCATGGAGGCCCTCGTGGCACTTGTGCCCCTCCTGCAGTCGGCGGCCGCGGAGCTGTCCGCCCGGCTTCCCCAGAGGTGACGCACCCGCCGGCTGAGACCGCCGACGCACGCCGTCCGTAACAATATGTTCGTCATTCGAACAACAGTGCAACATGTGAACAAAGTCTGTAATGTAATCCCTGTCACCCGGCCCGCCGGAGGCGCCGCGAGCGTCGCCGCCCCCCGAGTGCCGTTGTCAAAGGAGCTAACCGGATGAGCAATCGAGCAGAGTCCTTCCTCGTGGGCCTCGTGGGAGACGGCGTTCTGCCCTCCCTCACGCCCTACATGCATGAACGCGAAGGAGACGTGCAGGGCCTCCGGTACCTCTATCGCCCCATCGACCTCACCGAACTCGGCCTGCCCGGCGAAGCAGTGGGGGACCTGCTGTCCGGCGCCCGGAGCCTCGGGTTCAATGGTTTGAACATCACGCACCCCTGCAAGCAGCTTGTCCTCGACTACCTCGACGAGGTCTCCGCCGACGCCCGGCGCCTCGGCGCCGTCAACACCGTGGTCATCCGCGACGGCCGCTTCATCGGCCACAACACCGACTTTTCCGGCTTCGCGGCGGCCCTGGCCTCGGGGCTTCCCGGCGCCACGCTGGACCGCGTGGTGCAGCTGGGAGCAGGCGGCGCCGGATCCGCCGTCGCCTATGCCCTGCTCACCGCCGGTGCCCGCCGGCTGGACCTCGTGGACACGGATGCGGCCCGCTGCGCCGCCCGGGCGGCCGAACTCGCCGGATTCTTCCCGGACCGGACCGTCACGGCCCACACGACGGCGGAGCTGCCGCAGCTCATGCCGCTGGCCGACGGCCTGGTGCACTGCACCCCCGTGGGCATGGCCGCCCATCCGGGCGTTCCGCTGGACATGTCCCTCGTGGAGCCCCGGCACTGGGTGGCCGACATCGTCTACCGGCCGATCGAGACAGAACTGGTCCGCGAGGCCCGGGCGAAGGGCTGCGCGGTGCTCGACGGCGGACGGATGGCCGTCGGACAGGCCGCCGACGCCTTCCGGATCTTCACCGGCCTGGAGCCCGACGCGGAGCGCATGCGCTCCCACTTCCTGGAGCTTGTCGCCGCGGAAGAGGTGTCCGCCTGATGCGCACCGGCATCGCCACCGTCTGCCTCGCCGGCACCCTGCGGGAGAAGATGCAGGCCTGCGCCATCGCCGGTTTCGACGGGATCGAAATCTTCGAGCAGGACCTCGTTACCTCCCCGCTGAGACCGGAGGACGTCCGCAAGCTGGCCGCCGACCTCGGCCTGAGCCTGGACCTTTATCAGCCGTTCCGCGACTTCGACAGCGTTGGCGAGGACCTGCTCACCGCCAACCTGCGCCGCGCGGACGCGAAATTCCGGCTCATGTCCCGCCTTGGCATGGACACCATGCTGCTCTGCTCCAACGTGGGCACCGCCACGGTCGACGATGACGAGCTGCGAGCCGCCCAGCTCTCCCGGCTGGCCGAACTTGCCGGAGAGCACGGCGTCAGGGTGGCCTACGAGGCCCTCGCCTGGGGCAAGTACGTCAACGACTACGAACATGCGCACCGCCTAGTGGAGATGGTGGACCACCCCAACCTCGGCACCTGCCTGGACTCATTCCACATCCTCTCCCGCGACTGGGACACCGCACCGATCGAGGCCTTCAAGGCGGAGAAGATCTTCTTCGTCCAGGTGGCCGATGCCCCCAAGCTGTCGATGGACGTGCTGTCCTGGAGCCGGCACTACCGGGTGTTTCCCGGCGAGGGCCAGTTCGAGCTCGCCAAGTTCATGGGCCACGTGGTCCGCGCCGGCTACACCGGACCGGTGTCGCTGGAGGTATTCAACGACGTCTTCCGCCAGTCTGACGTCGAACGCACCGCCGTCGATGCCATGCGATCGCTGATCTGGCTCGAGGAACAGAGCGCCACCTGGCTCGAGGCAAACCCGGCCACGACCGAAGATCAAGTGACCGGCGGAGCGACCGGCCAGACGCCCGGCGCGGCCCGGCGCCGCTACCCCATGGAACTCGCCACGCTTCCCCGGGTGGCCGAACCGGCCGGTTTCAACTTCGCCGAGGTCCGCGCCGGGGACACCACCGGCCTGGAAGCCCTGCTCGGCCAGCTGGGATTTGCGTTCAACGGGCGGCATCGCACCAAGAACGTGCAATTGTGGACCATGGGCCACGCCCGCGTGATCATCAACGAAGAACCGTCCGCCGTAGGCACAGCGGTGAACGCCGCGTCCGCCGCGGCCATCTCGGCAGGGCAGCCGGCGTCCGCCGCGGCCATCTCGGCAGGGCAGCCGGCGTCCGCCGCGGACATCTCCGCTCTGGGCTTTGACGTCGACTCTCCCGTCATCGCCGCCGCCCGCGCCCAGCAGCTCAAGGCCCCCGCGGTGCCGCGCAAGAGCCAGGCCAACGAGGAAATCTTCCAGGGCTTCGCCGCGCCGGACTCGACCGAAATCTTCCTCTGCCAGGGAAACCCGGACGGCACCGCGGCGTGGACGCGGGAATTCGGTGAAATTCCGGAAGTGCCCGCAGCCGGTCCCGCCTGCGGCTCCGCCGTGATCGACCACGTGAACCTGGCCCAGCCGTGGCAGCACTTCGACGAGGCCGTGCTGTTCTATACCAGCGCCCTCGCCCTGGAACCGCAGCCGTATGCCGAGGTGGCCAGCCCCACCGGCCTGGTCCGGTCCCAGGTGATGCTGACGCAGGACCGGGGCGTCCGCCTGGTGCTGAACCTCGCGCCGCTGCTGCAGCAGGAAGCCGCAGCCGGAACGTCAGGGACGGCCGCGTCCGGGATCGGGCAGCGCCGCACCTACCAGGAGCATGTGGCGTTCGCGGTGGATGACCTCGTGGCCACCGCCCGCGCCGCCCGGGACCGCGGCCTGGACTTCCTGCAGATCCCGGCGAACTACTACGAGGACCTCGATGCCCGGTTCGCGCTCGATGCGGAATTCCTGGCCACCCTCCGCGAGCTCAACCTGCTTTATGACCGTGATGCCGACGGCGAATTCCTGCATTTCTACACGGCCACCGTAGGCAGCGTGTTCTTCGAGATGGTGGAACGCCGCGGCGCCTACGACGGCTACGGCGCGCCGAACGCGCCTGTGCGGCACGCCGTCCAGTACGACCACCTGCACCAGCTGACCCGCAGTTCCTGATCCCCGCCCGAACAACAATCACATTATCGAAAGGAGGCTGCCGTGCCTGACGAAATCAACCTCGACGTCTTCAATGCCGACCCCATCACTGAGGACGTGGCCGACGAGACCGCGGAGGCCGCACCAAAGACATACGCGGCACTCGATGCCGCCGCCGAGTCGCAGGCGGACCTCAGCGCCGAGATGAAAGCGATCGGCGAGGCCTACGCGCAGGCCCTCAAAGCCGGAGCCCCGGCCGAGACCCAGCCGCGGCTCGACTACGCGCCGTACCGCAGCAGCGTCCTGCGCCACCCCACGAAGAGTCTGCACCACGCGGACCCGGAAACCATCGAACTGTACTCGCCGGCGTTCGGGCACATGGACGTGCACGCGCTCGAGTCGGACCTGACCATCCAGCACAACGGCGAGCCGCTGGGCGAACGCATCGTGGTGTCCGGCCGCGTGCTCGACGGCGACGGGCGCCCCGTCGCCGGCCAGCTGGTCGAAATCTGGCAGGCCAACTCCGCCGGCCGCTACATCCACAAGCGCGACCAGCACCCCGCGCCGATCGACCCCAACTTCACCGGCGTCGGCCGCTGCATCACGGGCCCGGACGGCTCCTACAGCTTCACCACCATCAAGCCCGGCGCCTACCCGTGGAAGAACCACCTCAACGCCTGGCGGCCGGCCCACATCCACTTCTCGCTGTTCGGCTCCGAATTCACCCAGCGGATCATCACCCAGATGTACTTCCCGGGTGACCAGCTCTTCCCGCTGGACCCGATCTACCAGTCAATCGTGGACCAGGACGCCCGGGACCGGCTCGTGGCCACCTACAACCACGAACAGACGCGGCCCGAATGGGCCATGGCTTACAACTGGGACATCGTCCTGACCGGGTCCAGGCGGACGTGGACCGAAAACGAGGCCCTAGGCGCAGGAGGCGACGACGATGAATAAGCCCAGTTTGAGTAAGCCCGGGTTGAGCAGGCCCGGTCAACTAACGCCGACACCGGCCCAGACCGTCGGACCGTTCTACGGTTACGCCCTGCCCTATGCCAAGGACCGCGAGCTGCTGGCTCCCGGGTCCCCGGGGTCCATCCGGCTCCAGGGCACCGTCTATGACGGCGCGGGCCACCCCATCCCCGACGCGATCCTGGAAATCTGGCAGGCGGACGGGGACGGCAATGTCCCGCACCGCCCCGGCTCCCTGGTCCGTGACGGCTACACCTTTACCGGTTTCGGTCGCAGCGCGGTGGGCAACACCGGCGCGTTCACCTTCACCACCGTGAATCCGGGCCCTACCGAGCCGGGCGCCGCTGCGTTCATTGCCGTCGTGCTGTTCGCCCGCGGCCTGATGAACCGGCTCTTCACCCGGGTCTACCTGCCCGAAAACGAGGAGGCGCTGGCCAAGGACCCGCTGCTCAGCTCGTTGGAGCCGGAACGCCGCCGGACCCTGATCGCGCGCCGGGACCCGGACGGCGGCCTGACCTGGGACATCCGGCTCCAGGGCGACGGCGAGACCGTGTTCCTTGATTTCAGCGACGCCGAGGGTGCCGCGAAGTGACCTCCTTCGAAACCGACGGCGACGCCGGCCTGCTCAGTCCCGTGTCGGCGTCGCCCCTAGTGGCGGCGCTGACCGGTGACCGTGCCGTGCTCGCCGCCATCTTGAAGGTCGAGGCCGCATGGGCCGCCGTCCTCGAAGAGGCGGGACTCGTTCCGGCCGGGTCCGCCGCGGTGGTGGCTGCCGCCGCGGACGTGCAGCGATACGACGTCGCGGGCATCGCCGTGCGCGCGCAGGGCGGCGGGAACCCCGTCATTCCACTGCTCGCGGACCTCCGCGAGGAGGTCCGGGCACTCGACCGGGCCGGGATGGGCGCGGTACGGGCCGTTCACACGTCGCTGACCAGCCAGGACGTGCTCGATTCGGCCCTGATGGTGCTGGCCGGCGGGGCCGTGCACGAGCTGATCGCCGAGCTCAAGGTGGCCACGGCGGCCCTCGGCCGGCTCGCCGAGAGGCACGAGCGGACGCTCTGCGTGGGCCGCAGCCTGACCCAGCACTCCCTGCCCTTCAGCTTTGGGCTCAAGGCCGCGCAGTGGTTCGCAGGCCTGGCCGCCGCGGCAAGGCGGCTGGAAACCCTTGAGCTGCCGGTGCAGACCGGCGGAGCGGCCGGAACCCTGGCCGCGGGCACCTTACTGACGGGCAACTCGCCGTTGTCCCCCTTCGACCTCTCGGACCGGCTGGCCGCCCGACTGGGACTCGCCGCCGTGCCCGCCCCGTGGCACACCAACCGTCTCGCCGTGACGTCGCTGGGCGATGC
The DNA here is from genome assembly GCA_046730875.1 of Actinomycetota bacterium. GTDB lineage: Bacteria > Actinomycetota > Actinomycetes > Actinomycetales > Micrococcaceae > Arthrobacter. The sequence continues at coordinate 9,191 of JBKPJW010000305.1, forward strand.
GCTGGCCGCGGTGACGGACGCGGCCGGAAAAATCGCCGCCGACGTCCTGTTCCTGAGCCGGCCGGAGGTCGCAGAACTCGCCGAGCCCCGCGCGGCCGGGCGCGGCGTGTCCTCGGCCATGCCGCAGAAGCAGAACCCTGTGCTGTCCGTGCTGATCCGCAGTGCCGCCCTGCAGGGACCGAACCTTGCCGCACAGCTGCACCTCGCGGCCGCGAACTTCAATGACGAACGCCCCGACGGGGCCTGGCACAGCGAATGGGCCGCCCTCCGCCAGCTGCTCCGTCTGGCTCTCGGCGCCGCCGGACAGCTCCGCGAGCTTGCCGAAGGGCTGCGCGTCTTTCCCGACGGCATGCGCCGCAACCTGGACCTCGGCGGGCCTCTGCTGCTCTCCGAAGCCGTCACGGCCACCGTCGCGCCCCTTTTGGACGCGCACAGTGCCGAGACGGGATCGGACCGGACCGGCAAGCAGCGCCTGCAGGACGTCGTGAACAAGGCCCTGCGCGCGCCGGCCGCGGAGCAGGCGGCCGCCTACCGGGAACTGCTCCGCGCAGCCGTCCCGGAGGAACTGCTCCCCGACGCCCGGCTTGAGGAGCTGTTGGACCCGGCCAACTACCTCGGCCAGGCCATTGAAATCTCCCGCCGTATCCTCGCGGCGTACCCCGAATTCGCCGTCGGCCGGACCGGCGCCACCGCCCCCCAACTCCAGAATGGAGCCTCCCGTGGCTAAACCCATCGTCAAAGCAGTCCTCCTCTCGCCCCAGCGCGTGATCGGAGAGAAGCCCCTCCTCATCGTGGGGCCCTCGCTCGGGACATCCTCGCTGTTGTGGGCCCAGGCCGGCACCCTGCTGGGCGACGACGTCGACGTCGTCGCCTGGGACCTGCCAGGACACGGCGTCTCGCCCGCGGCGCAGGACACCTTCACGCTCGCTGAACTCGCGGATGCCGTGATCGGCCTGGTCGATTCGATCGCCCCGGGTGCCCGGTTCCACTACGCCGGGGTGTCCCTCGGCGGGGCCGTCGGCCTGCAACTGGGCATCAAGTACGGCGACCGGCTCAAGAGCCTCTCCGTGCAGTGCTCCGGTGCCAAGATCGGCACTTCCGAGGGCTGGCTGGAACGCGCCGAAACGGTGCGCACCCAGGGAACTGCGGTCATGATCCAGGGATCCGCACAGCGCTGGTTCGCCCCGGGATTCATGGACCGCCAGCCGGAGCTCAGCAGCCGGCTCCTGCACACCCTGCGGGACGCCGACCGCTTCAGCTACGCCTTCTGCTGCGAGGCCCTGGCCGGCTTCGACGTGCGGGACCAGCTCGGTACCATCCGCGTCCCCACCCAGGTCATTGCCGGTGTCCTGGACTCCGTGGCTACGCCGGCGATGGCCGAGGAAGTGGCCGCCGGCATCCGCTCCGGCGGCGGCACAGCCACCGCTCTCAGCCTGGAGGGCGTGGCACACCTGGCGCCATTCGAGGCACCCGGCCACATCGCCGACCTGCTGAAGGGCCTCATCACGTGGACCGAGACCCAGGGAGCGGACGCATGACCGGCGCCGAACTCGGCGGAAGCGAGCGGAACGGAGTGGTTCAGCCCGGCGCGACCAGCCAGGAAATCTACGACGGCGGCATGAAAGTCCGCCGCGAGGTGCTGGGCACCGCGCACGTGGACCGCGCCAACGCCAACAAGGATTCCTTCACCGAAGACTTCCAGGACATGATCACCCGCATCGCCTGGGGCGGCATCTGGACCCGGCCGGGGATCAGCCGGCAGATGCGCTCAGCCGTCACCATCACCGCCATGGTGGCCCACGGGCATTGGGAAGAGCTCGCCATGCACATCCGCGCCGCCGTCACCAACGGCCTGAGCCGGGACGAGATCAAGGAAATCCTGCTTCAGACCGCGATTTATTGCGGGGTCCCCTCCGCCAACACCGCATTCAAGACCGCCCAGCAGGTCTTCCATTCCATGGACGACACAGAAATGGACAGCCCAGAAATGGACAACACAGCGCTGGACGCAGCCACCCCGCCCAACTAGGTAGCAGCAGGGGCCGTTTTGAGCCGTCAGAACGGCCTTAACTGCTACCTAGTTGGGATCCACAGACGGAATTAGAG
>JBKPJW010000306.1:0-5352 GCA_046730875.1 Actinomycetota bacterium
CGGTTCGATGATGAACCTGGAACGGTTTTCGGAGACGACCTCTTCGGAGAGGGTGGGGCGCTGTGCAATGAGCACTTAGGTTTCCTTTCGGCGAGCATCCGCTATATGACGCAACACAGGTGGTGGAAAGATCGGTCTGAAGACTTAACGCGGCCGGGCCTGCCCGGACCGGTGAGGGTCCGGGCAAGCTCCTGGGCGCGGGAAAGCCTTAGACGCGGCGGCGCTTCGGCGGACGGCAGCCGTTGTGGGCGCTGGGGGTGACGTCCTGGATGGAGCCAACCTCGAGGCCAGCGGCCTGCAGTGAGCGGATGGCGGTTTCGCGTCCGGAACCCGGTCCCTTGACGAACACGTCAACCTTGCGCATGCCGTGCTCCTGTGCACGCTTTGCGGCGGCTTCGGCGGCCATCTGGGCAGCGAACGGGGTGGACTTACGTGAGCCCTTGAAGCCAACCTCACCGGAGGAAGCCCAGGAGATGACAGCACCGTTCGGGTCCGTGATGGACACGATGGTGTTGTTAAAGGTGCTCTTGATGTGCGCCTGGCCAAGCGCGATATTCTTCTTGTCCTTCTTACGCGGCTTGCGAACCGCGCCACGAGTCTTCGGGGGCATTTTTTCTCCTACAGAAAGTTATCGGGGTAGCCGAGTTAATCCCTCAGGGATTAACGGGCCTTCTTCTTGCCGGCGACGGTACGCTTCGGGCCCTTGCGGGTACGGGCGTTCGTCTTGGTGCGCTGTCCGCGTACGGGCAGGCCCTTGCGGTGGCGAATACCTTCGTAGCTGCCGATCTCAACCTTGCGGCGGATGTCAGCGGCTACTTCGCGGCGAAGGTCACCCTCAACCTTGTAGTTGCCTTCAATGTAGTCACGCAGCTCAACCAGCTGTGCGTCGCTCAGGTCCTTGACCCGAACGTCAGCGCTGATGCCAGTGGCAGCCAGGGTTTCGTGTGCACGGGTCTTGCCCACGCCGTAGATGTAAGTAAGCGCAATTTCCAACCGCTTTTCGCGGGGAATGTCTACGCCAGCGAGACGAGCCATAGTGGCAGTGCTCCTTGTATAAACCGGAGGTCGTAGGCAGTACACCCGCACGTTCCGTGCGGCCCCAGCCTCCGACCGGGGGTTAGCTGTCCGGGCCCATTACGTCCCAATTCAGCTTGTGCTGCCTTTTATTTACTTGCGTGGGTTAGCAACCCAGGGTTTTCCCGAAAGGGAAATTAGCCCTGGCGCTGCTTGTGGCGCGGGTTCTCGCAGATCACCATGACCCGGCCATTACGGCGGATCACTTTGCACTTTTCGCAGATCTGCTTGACGCTCGGCTTGACCTTCATGGCGTTCCTTTGCGTGTGGCAGTTGGTCAGCTGGACCGGCCGTCGGCTATTGCCCTGGCCAACCAGTGTTTACTTGTAGCGGTAGACGATACGACCACGTGTCAGGTCGTAAGGGCTCAGCTCCACCACTACGCGGTCCTCGGGGAGGATCCTGATGTAGTGCTGGCGCATCTTTCCAGAGATGTGTGCCAGAACGATGTGCTTGTTGGTGAGCTCAACGCGAAACATCGCGTTAGGCAGCGCCTCTGTCACAACGCCCTCGATCTCAATGACCCCGTCCTTCTTGGCCATACCCTCCGCTAACTGTTGTTGCCGCAGCCTCCCGGTTTGCACCGGTCATGACCGCGGACGTTTTTGATTGATTGGTTGATGCCACCCGGCCACAAAAGGGCACAACGGGGCAGACAACCAACAGACAACACTACGCCATTGCGGCGGGATTGTTAAATCCAAAGTTAAATCCAGCCATCGTAGCGCACTCAGCGTCCGTACGCACCTAGCGTCCCCGCCGCCGTCGTCACCGCCTCCGCCTGCCAGATCCCGTCCAGGATGGCCAGCCGGACGGCCTCGGCAGCCGCGCTCTGCAGCGCAATAAGGCTCGAATGCCCGGCAGCCTGGGTGCTACGGTCAAGCCCGACGGCGCCTGTCGCCAGGGCGAAGACGGTGTCGCCGTCGGCCAGGGTGTGGCTCGGATCCAGCGCCCGGGCCAGTCCGGCATGCGAGGCAGAGGCCGTCCGTTTGCAGTCGGCCTTGCTCAACAGGGCGTTCGTGGCGACGACGACGAGCGTGGTGTTAAGGGGCGGGGGTTCTTTCCCCTGTGCGGAAACCGACGCGTCGGGGCCGTCCGGAGCGGCTTTCGCCGCAGCGGGCGAAACCCTCTGCGTGCTCGCTCCTTCGTCCCCACCGGCCCCCTCGCCTCGCGAGCTCGGCGTGGGAACCCCGCCGTCGTGGGCCCAGCTTAGACGCACGCTGCCGGGTTCCACCCGTTGCGGCGATGTGCCAAAAGGTAACCCCAGTGCGTTGACTACGGCTATGGCCCCTACAACGACCCCATTGTCTAAATGAAGGGAGGCTGTGCCCACTCCCCCTTTGTAGGCGCCCCGGCCGATTGCTGCTCCGGTGCCGGCTCCGACGTTGCCGCGTTCGACGTCGTGCCCTTCCGGCTGCGCGGCCGCGGCGGCAGTTGCCGCGTAGCCCATCGCATCGCCGGGGCGGGCGGTGAAGTCACCGCCGCGGCCGAGGTCGAAGATCGCGGCGGCGGGCACGATCGGAACCAGCCCGCCCGGGACGGGGAAGCCGCGGCCGTTCTCCTCACACCAGCGCATGGCGCCGTTCGCCGCTGCGAGGCCAAAGGCGCTCCCCCCGCTCAGGACTACGGCGTCCACTTGCGAGGACAGTGTGGTGGGATCCAGCGAGTCCGTCTCATGCGTTGCGGGGCCGCCGCCGCGGATGTCGGCCGAGCCCACCGTGCCGGGCGGCGGAAGAATGACCGTCACCCCGCTGAGCCAGCCGTCGTCGGACTTCTGGACATGGCCTACCCTGATCCCGGCGACGTCGGTGATGGCTCCCATGGCTCCATTGTGCGCCACAACCGCGAGCCGGCGTCGCTCCACCCCAACTGACTCGCAGCAGGGGCCGTTCTGGACGTCCAGAACGGCCCCTGCTGCGAGTCAGTTGGGTGGGTGGGATTAGGGAATCGGGACGGGCACGACGCCGAGGGGGGCCAGCTTCGCCGCTCCCCCGTCGGGCGAGGACAGGACCCAGATACCCTTCTCATGCACGGCGACGGAGTGCTCCCACTGGCAGGAGCGCTTGCCGTCCGTGGTGACAACTGTCCAGTCGTCGTCGAGGATCGCGGTCTCGATGCTGCCGCGAACCAGCATGGGCTCGATTGCAAGGCACAGCCCCGGGCGGATCTTCGGCCCGCGGTGGCTGGTGCGGTAGTTCAGCACGTCCGGCGCCATGTGCATCTCGGAGCCAATGCCGTGGCCCACATAGTCCTCCAGGATGCCCAGCGGCTTGCCCGGCACGGAGGAGACGTAGTCGTCCACCGCGTTGCCGATGTCGCCGACGTAATTGCCGGTGGCCAGGGCCGCGATGCCCCGCCACATGGCTTCCTCCGTGACCTCGGAAAGGCGCACGTCCTCGGGATCGGCGGTGCCCACAATCACGGACCGTGCAGAGTCAGAGTGCCAGCCGTCCACGATCGCGCCGCCGTCGATCGAGATGATGTCGCCGTCCTGCAGCACACGGTTGCCGGGGATGCCGTGAACCACCTCATCATTCACCGAGGTGCAGATCGTGGCCGGGAACCCGTGGTAGCCAAGGAAGTTGGACTTGGCGCCGGCGTCCTGGAGCACGGCGGCGAACACCTCGTCCAGCCGGGCCGTGGTGACTCCCGGGGCGGCTGCGGCAACGGCCGCGTCCAGTGCCCGGCTCAGGACAAGCCCGGCCTCGTGCATGGTGCGCATCTGGGCGTTCGTTTTGTATTCAATGCGGGGCTGGCCGAATGCCATCTCAACCTCAGTGCTTCGTCTCGCGGCCCGCGCTTGAGCCGGGACCTTCACTACGGGTCGTCAAACCCACGTCTTCAAGCTCTATTCTCCCGTACGGGCGCAGCTGCGCGAAACGGTCCGCCCACGGGGCGATCGCCGGGACTGCCCCCGGAGCCTCCCCCGAGCCGCCAACGGGCCACGAACGGTCCGCCCAACAGCGAAGGGCGCGTCCCGTACACGTGGTACGAAACGCGCCCCTCGGAAGGCGTCAGAGGCGGATCAGGCGGCCTGCGCCGCCTTGATGGCCTGCATCACGCGGTCAGTGACCTCGTCGATAGCGCCGATGCCGTCCACCTGGGTGAGGATGCCGCGCTCGGCATACTTGGCGACGACGGGCTCGGTCTGCTCGTGGTACAGGTCCAGCCGGTGACGGATAACGCCTTCGTTGTCGTCGCTGCGGCCAGTCTACTTGGCACGGCCCAGGAGCCGCTTGACCAGTTCCTCATCGTCCGCCGTGAGCTGCAGGACGACGTCGAGCTTCTGGTCACCTTCGGCCAGGATCGCATCGAGGTAGTCCACCTGCGCGGTGGTGCGGGGGTAGCCGTCCAGCAGGAAGCCTGACTCGACGTCGCCCTCGCTGAGGCGGTCGCGCACCATCTTGTTGGTGACGCTGTCCGGGACGAAGTCGCCGGCATCCATGTACTTCTTGGCCTCGACACCAAGGGGGGTCTCCCCCTTGACGTTGGCGCGGAAGATGTCGCCGGTGGAGATCGCAACGACGCCGAGGCGTTCCGAAATGCGTTCCGCCTGCGTTCCCTTGCCGGAGCCGGGAGGTCCGATAATCAACATTCTCGTCATCGCAAAAGCCCTTCGTAGTGACGTTGCTGTAGTTGCGCATCAATCTGCTTCACGGTCTCCAGACCGACGCCCACCATGATCAGGATCGAGGTGCCGCCGAACGGGAAGTTCTGGTTCGCGTTGATCAAAACCAGTGCAACCAGCGGGATCAGTGCCACGAAGCCGAGGTAGATGGCTCCGGGCAGGGTGATCCGGGATAGGACGTACTGAAGATAATCCGCCGTCGGCTTACCGGCGCGGATGCCCGGAATGAAGCCGCCGTACTTCTTCATGTTGTCCGAGACCTCTTCAGGGTTGAATGTAATCGCAACATAGAAGTAGGTGAAAAACACAATCATGGCGAAATACAGTGCCATATAGATCGGATGGTCGCCCTTGGTCAGGTTGTTGTTGATCCACTCAACCCAGGGCTGCATCGGCTCGCCGGCCTGGGGCTGGTTGAACTGTGAGATCAGCCCCGGCAGGTAGAGCATGGACGAGGCAAAGATGACGGGCACGACGCCGGCCATGTTCACCTTGATGGGGATGTAGGTGCTGGTTCCGCCGACCGTGCGGCGTCCGATCATGCGCTTGGCGTACTGCACCGGGATCCGGCGCTGGGACTGCTCGACGAACACCACCAGGGCCATGATCACCAGGCCCATCGCGATCACCAGCAGCATGACGTCGATGCT
>JBKPJW010000307.1:0-6864 GCA_046730875.1 Actinomycetota bacterium
GCCCTGGAGCATGACGATCATCCGCTGGTCGGGTTGATTGTAGTCAAACCAGCCGGGCCGCACGATCGTGTACGGGTTACCGCTGGCGCGGATGAGCCGCTCGCTGCGCAGCTTCCACTGGGCGTAGGCGACGCCTGGTCGTGTGGTGCCGATAGCCGTCATGAGGGCAATACGGGTCCGGCGGCCGTCCAAGGCTTTGAGGACGTTGGCGACGCCGGTGTAGTCGTTGTCCCGCACGTCCCGTTCGCTGGTGGTGGTTCCGTGCGTGAATACGATCGCGTCGACTCCGTCGACAGCCGGGCCGAGAGTATCTGGACGGGTCAGGTCACCGATCACCAGATCTACACCTTCGGGAAGAATGCGGGTGGCGCGGGTCTGGTCGCGAACGAGGGCCCGGACCGCGTAGCCCTGCTGCAGCGCCTCGGCCGCGGCGTAGCGGCCGATGCTGCCGGTGGCACCGACGATCAGGACAGTGGAGGGTCGGTGGCTCATTTTTTCTCCTTGACCGCGGCCTCTGTCGTGGCCCGCTGGGTGGCGGCCCAACTGGCCAGGACCTTCAGGGCATCCTCGGAGGGTGTCCCCGGATCTGCTGTGTAGATGTTGATGCGCAGTCCCGGATCTGCCGGGAGTTCAAGCGCTTCGAAACTCAGGTCCAGGTCCCCGACGATCGGGTGGTGCAGCCGCTTCCGGCCGGTGCGGTGGTACTTCACATCGTGCCGGGCCCACCGGGTGCGGAACTCCTCGCTTCGGGTTGAGAGTTCACCTATCAGGTCCGTGAGGTCCTTGTCGTACGGGTTTTTCCCGGCTGTGGACCGCAGGACAGCTACGATGTCATCCGCGGCGCGCTCCCAATCGGCGAAGAAGTCCTGCGCCTTCGGGTTCAGGAAGGTGAACCGTGCGCTGTTCGGCGGGGTGGTCTGTTCGGCCATCAGGTCCAGATAAAGCGCACGGCCCAGCTCGTTGGCGGCCAGGACATCCCCGCGGTCGTTGCGGACCCAGGCCGGTGCGGCCGTGATCGCATCAATGACGCGTTGCACGCTGGGCCGCACTGTCTGCGGACTGCGTTTGCGCCGCACCCGCGGGGAGGCGGTGGCGGCGCGGGCCAGGTCAAACAGGTGGGCGGTTTCGGCCTCGTCGAGCTTCAGGGCACGCCCGAGGGCTTCAAGGACGCTGTCCGAGGCGCCGGAGAGGTTTCCGCGCTCAAGGCGTATGTAGTAATCGATGCTCATCCCGGCGAGCATGGCGACTTCCTCGCGGCGCAGTCCGGCAACGCGCCGGTTGCCGCCATAGACCGGCAGGCCGGCCTCATCCGGCGTGATCCTTGCGCGGCGGGATGTCAGGAACTTCCGCACGTCGTCACTGTGTGTCATGGCGTCCACGCTACGCGCGGTCGATGGGATGAGGGAGGCACTGGCGTTACCCGGAACGGCCGTGACTCCCGGCCCGTAAGGAATCAGGGTTGCATGGAAAGCATGAAACCTGAACCCGCAACCGCTCCCCACCCAGCAGCGATCCTGGCGATCATCCTCGTCAGCTACTTCATGATCCTGCTGGACAACTCGGTCATCTTCACTGCCCTGCCAAGCCTGCAGGAAGACCTGCAGCTGAGCACCGGTGAGCTCACCTGGGTTCAGGATGCCTACACGCTGGTCTTCGGCGGCCTGCTGCTCCTGGGAGCCCGGGCAGGAGACCTGCTCGGACGCCGGCGGGTCTTCGTGTTCGGGCTGGTAGTGTTCTCGATCGCGTCGCTGCTGATCGGACTGGCGCCGGCGGGCTGGTGGGCCATCGCCGGACGTGCCGTGCAAGGCATCGGGGCTGCTATCGTCGCGCCCGCCTCACTCTCCCTGCTCACGGCCAGCTTCCCGGAAGGCCGTGAGCGCACCCGGGCCGTCGCTTTATACGGCGCCACTGCAGGGATCGGCGCCAGCCTCGGTCTGGTTGTCGGCGGGGCGCTGGCCCACTGGGTTTCCTGGCGGGCCGGGTTCTTCGTCAACGTACCCATCGGCGCCGCGATGATCGCACTCGCGCCGAGATTCCTCCCGGAATCAGGCCGGACCCGCGGCCGCTTTGACGTGTTCGGGGCGGTCAGCGCCACGCTGGGTGTCGGCGCTCTCGTATTCGGCATCATCAACACCGCCGAGGAAGGATGGGGCTCGCCGGTTACAGCCACGGCCGTCACCGTCGGCATTGCCCTTCTCATCGCGTTCGTCCTGATTGAACGCCGGGCTGGCCAGCCGATCATGCCGCTGCGGCTGTTCGCGAGCCGCCGCCGAACCGGGGCCTATGTCGCCCGCTTTCTGTATCTGGGCGCGATGATCGCATTCTTCTTTTTCACCACCCAGTTCCTGCAGGAAGTACTGGGCTTCGACCCGCTGCAGGCCGGCCTTGGATTCCTGCCCATGACCGCAGTCAACTTCGCTGTCGCGATAGGCATCCCTCGGCTCATGAGGAAGGTGCCGGGTTCAATTTCACTCGTCGCCGGCATCCTGGTCACCCTCGCCGGCATGTTCTGGCTCAGCCGAGTCGGAGTCGACTCCGGCTATCTGACCGGTGTGGCCCTGCCGATGGTCCTCATAGGCGCGGGCCAGGGGCTCGTTCGGTATCATCGGCGCCCCCGCGGCCGATGCCGGAGCGGCGTCGGGCCTGGTAAACACCTTCCATCAGGTGGGCACTTGCCTCGGTCTTGGCATCGCGGTCGCTGCCGCAGCGACCGTCCCGGCCACGGGTTCGGCCGTGGCGCATCTGGCCTCGCAGGTCAGCGTCGCCCTCACGACGGGCAGCATTCTCCTGCTCCTTGCCCTGGCCGTCGCCGCCGTCCTCATCCTGCCCGCAGACCTGGCCGCCCGCCGCTCCAGGACACCAAGGGTGGCCGCCTCTGCGCGGCAGGTCCAGGAGGTCCGTTGAATCGGCAAAGTCACCCGCATCAAGGGGGTAATGACGTGCACTCCCAAAATTCCGTACACCTCAATACCGTGAAAGGCATGAACATGGAACTCACACTCAACAACGGCGTCACCATGCCAGCCCTGGGCCTCGGCGTCTTCCAAAGCGCGCCGGAGCAGACCACTGCCGCCGTTGAGGCCGCGCTGGCGACCGGCTACCGGCACATCGACACCGCCGCAGCCTACGGCAACGAGCGGGAAGTCGGGCGGGGCGTCCGCACCTCCGGCCTGGATCGTCCGGAGGTGTTCATCGAGACCAAGGTCTGGGTCAGTGACTACGGCTATGACCAGACCCTGCATGCCTGGGACAAGGCGACGCGCAAGCTCGGTGTCGACTACCTGGACCTGTTCATCCTGCACCAGCCCGCCCCTGACCGGTTCGACAAAACCATCGCCGCGTACAAGGCGCTGGAGACCCTGCTTGCGGATGGGCGCGTCCGGGCCATCGGCGTCAGCAATTTCATGCCGCACCACCTGCAGCAACTGCTCGACTCGACCGACGTCGTCCCGGCCGTGAACCAGATCGAGCTGCACCCCTACTTCACCCAGCCGGACGTGCAGGCAGCTGATGCCCGGCACGGGATCCTCACCCAGGCATGGTCACCGATCGGAGGGATCACCTTCTACCCAGGGTGGGGCCAGGATCGCCAAAACGTGATGGAAGACCCGACGGTCGCCGCCATCGGCCAGGCGCACAGCAAGACCCCGGCGCAGGTCATGCTGCGGTGGCACCTGCAGCACGGCCGCTCAGCCATCCCCAAGTCGACGAACCCGACACGCATCGCCGAAAACTTCGACGTGTTCAACTTCGAACTCAGTAAGGACGAACTCACCGCCATCGACTCGCTCGACACCGGCAACCGCAACGGTCCGGACCCGGACGAAGCCCGCGAGGAGCGTTTCGCCATGGTCATCCCCGAAGGTTAAGACCCCGAAGCCTAAGACAGGGACAGGGAACCACCGTGGAACACCGCCCCCTGGGCCGCGCCGGCGTACAGGTCAGTCCTCCCTGGAATAACCGATCCTCAAGAAACAACGGAAAACGGAGAGATAACTAATGCGAGCAACCTTTATGTACGGCGCCGGAGATGTGCGGGTGGAGAACGTGCCCGATCCCGTCCTGCAGGACTCGACCGATGCGCTGGTGCGCATTGTCCGTTCGTGCGTCTGCGGATCGGACCTGCACCCGTATCACAGCATGCCAAAGTCCCATCAGGGATCACCCATGGGCCATGAGTTCATCGGCGTCGTCGAGGAAACCGGCAAAGACGTCTCGACCCTGAAGAAGGGCGACTTCGTCATCGCCCCTTTCGCCTGGTCCGACGGGACCTGCGACTTCTGCCTCGAAGGGCTGCAGACTTCCTGCCGGCACGGCGGCTTCTGGGCAGCAGGCGGGATCGGCGGCGCCCAGGCCGAAGCCGTCCGCGTCCCCTTCGCCGACGGCACCCTCGTCAAAGTCCCTGTGGGTGAAGACAGCGAACTCCTGCCCTCGCTGCTGACCCTGTCCGATGTTTACGGCACCGGCTACCACGCCGCCGTCCGGGCAGGTGTCAACGAACGGACCACCGTGACCGTTATCGGTGACGGTGCCGTCGGCCTGATGGCGGTACTGTCCGCGAAGCAGCTGGGCGCAGAACAGATCATCCTGATGGGCCGACACAAAGCCCGCACCGACTTGGGCATCGAGTACGGCGCCACGGACGTCGTTTCCGAGCGCGGTGAGGCGGGCATCGAGAAGGTCCGCGAGCTCACCGGCGGTGACGGCACCCACACCGTGCTTGAGTGCGTCGGGCACCGGCCGGCATACGACCAGGCACTCGGCACAGTCCGCCCCGGCGGCGTCATCAGCCGCGTCGGCGTGCCCCAGTACGAGGACGCCCCGATCGGCTTCGGCTCCATGTTCGGACCGAACGTCACCCTCACCGGCGGCCCTGCCCCGGTTCGCGCCTACATCGAGACGCTGCTGCCAGGCGTCCTCGACGGCACCGTGAACCCCGGCAAGGTCTTCGACCGGACCATCAGCCTGGACGAGGTGCCCGACGGGTACCGCGCCATGGACTCCCGCGAATCCCTCAAGGTCCTCGTTCGCCCGTAACGCACACCAATCCGCCCATCGCCCTGCGCGCCTTGCGGCACCGTGGCGGCCTGGGGTTTCGGTCAGGTCTGCCATGGTGCCAGGCACCTCTGCACGGGCGTCCCCGAAAGGAATCCCGCTTTGGCTACATGGCTCATCACAGGATGCTCGACCGGCCTCGGCCGGGCACTCGCTCAAGCAGTGCTCTCTCACGGCCACAACGCCGTCGTCACAGCACGAAACGTCAACACGGTGCAGGACATCGCTGACGCGTTCCCGGACACGGCCTTGGCCCTGCCCCTCGATGTCACAGACAATGCCCAAATCGCCTTGGTGGCGAAAGAGGCCAAGAGGCGTTTCGGAGGCATCGACGTGCTCGTCAACAATGCCGGCTACGGATACCGGGCCGCCGTGGAGGAAGCGGACGACGCCGACATCCGGCAATTGTTCGACACGAACGTTTTCGGCGCGGTGGACATGATCAAGGCAGTCCTCCCGGGAATGCGTTCGAAACGGTCGGGGTCCATCCTGAACATCTCCTCCATCGGAGCACGCATTACACCGGCCGGGTCCGGCTACTACTCCGCCACCAAGGCGGCGCTGGAGGGCATTTCCGGATCACTCCGCAAGGAACTGCAGCCGCTGGGCATCAACGTCACCGTCATCGAACCCGGTGCTTTCCGCACCGACTTCGCCGGCCGCTCGCTCACGCAGTCGGCGACGGCGATCGAAGACTACGCGGAAACCGCCGGGAAGCGGCGCAAAGAGAACGACACCGTGCACGGCACCCAGCCAGGTGACCCGGCCAAGGCCGCCGAAGCCATCCTGGCCATCGTCAACAGCCCGAACCCCCCATCGCTGGCGGTGCTGGGGAAGGACGCCTTCGATGCCTTCGCCGCCGTCGCCGAGGCACAGCGCACCGAACTGGACCAATGGCGGGATCTCAGCCTCAGCACCGGAATCGAGGACTAAGTCATGGAGCACACCGGACTGGGCCAGTCCGGCATGAAAGAGAGGCACTTCGCGCTGCGGATGTCAGCCGGACACTGAATGTCACACCGAAAGAAGGAACATCATGACTGACCAACCCAAGCAGGTCGGAGGCGGGCGGAAGATGTTCGGCGACTCCGCTCCGAAGCTCGCCGAGCTCACCGACGACGTGCTCTTCAAGGACGTCTGGAACCGGCCCGAGCTGCCCGCCCGCGACCGCAGTCTTATTACCGTCGCAGTGCTGATCGCTGGCGGGAACACGGAGCAGTTGGGCTTCCACCTCGGTCGCGCCCTGGAAAACGGTGTGACCCAGGAGGAGCTCATCGAAGCCATCACCCATGTGACGCTCTACGCGGGCTGGCCCAAGGGCATGGCGGCGATGGGTGTGGCCAAGCGGCGAAAAGTAGGGAGATGATGAACATATCGAACTTGGCTGTCCTTCGTATGACAGGTGGGGCCCGCGGGCGCTAGGTGATCACGTGCGTCAACACCGATCCCACCTGCGTGGCCCCGGCTAATTCACGATCATCACGCCGGCGAGCGCAATCGAGGCGACCCAGACTGTTGACGCTGCCGCGAGAACAAATGGCCTGGGACCCACGGCGCGGAGAACCTGCAGGCGGACGCCCGTGCCCAAGGCGAACATCGCAGCAGTCAGCAGCCCGGTCTGCATCGATTTCGATGCCAGAATGACGAAATCGGGCAGGAACCCGGCGGATCGGAGAGCCGCGCAAGCGATAAACGCGACGACGAAGAACGGCACCAGCGGGGGCTTTTTCTGACTTGCGGCGGTTCCGGGCAGCGGCCGTCGTTGATGCAGGCTGAGTACGGCCATCACCGGCGCGAGCATCAGTACCC
>JBKPJW010000308.1:0-2743 GCA_046730875.1 Actinomycetota bacterium
AGACAGGATCAGGGGCGATTGGGCCGCTGTCAGCTAAAGTAGCGGTGATGACTACACACAAAGTGACAAGCCAGGATTCCCCGCTGGACCGTTTTATTGCGGTTATTCCGGCGGGCGGGGTGGGGACCCGCCTCTGGCCTCTGTCACGGGCAGCAGCCCCGAAGTTCCTTCACGACCTCACGGGTTCGGGCAGCACTCTGCTGCGCGCGACCTATGACCGCCTCCAGCCCGTCGCCGGCAAGCACGTGCTGGTGGTGACCGGCGCGGCCCACAAGGATGCCGTCTGCCGCCAGCTTCCCGAGATCCTGGACTCCGATCTCGTCCTGGAAAGCGAACCCAAGGACTCCGGCGCGGCGATCGGCCTCGCCGCCGCCATCCTCCACGAGCGGGACCCGGACACCATCCTGGGCTCGTTCGCCGCGGACCAGGTCATCAGCCCGGACGGCCTCTTCCAGGACGCAGTCCGCGAGGCGGTCTACACCGCGGCCGCGGGGAAGATTGTCACCATCGGCATCAAGCCCACCCATCCGTCCACCGGATTCGGCTACATCCGCTCCGGCGCGAACCTCCACATCCCGGACGCTCCCAGCGCGCAGGCAGTGGTGGAGTTTGTGGAGAAGCCCAGCGAAGAGGTCGCCCAGGAGTACATCGACAGCGGGGACTACGTCTGGAACGCGGGCATGTTCGTGGCGCCGGTCTCGCTGATGCTCAAGCACCTCGAAGCCAACCAGCCCGAGCTCTTCGCCGGACTGCAGGAGATCGCCAAGGCCTGGGACGGTCCGGATCAGGAAGCCGTCACGGCCCGGGTCTGGCCGACGTTGCCCAAGATCGCCATTGACTATGCCGTCGCCGAACCGGCCGCAGCCGCCGGTGACGTCGCGGTGGTGCCCGGAACCTTCCGCTGGGACGACGTCGGGGACTTCGCCTCCGTGGGGCGGCTCAACAGTGCAAAAGAAGTCGACGAGGTCACCGTGCTCGGCGAAGGCGCACGCGTTTTCACCGAGAACGCCAGTGGCGTGGTGGTCTCCGATACCAAGCGGGTGATTGCCCTGATCGGCATCAAGGACGTCGTGATCGTTGACACTCCGGATGCACTGCTGGTCACCACCAAGGAACACTCGCAGCGGGTCAAACAGGCCGTGGACGCCATCAGGACCAAGGGCGACACCGACGTCCTGTAGGCGGGATGGAGCGGATTCTGACCTTGTAATGTTCAGCAATCCGTAACGCGCCGTACCCGATGCCGCTATTCCTTGTCCGCTCGCTAGAGTTATTCCGTGCGTAATTACTCTACTGAAGCTGAGCCCACGACTCTCGTGGGGCCGTGGCTGGAGCCCCTCCTGCCGGAGCTGATCGCTTTCCGCCGTGACCTCCATGCGCACCCGGAACTGTCGTTCAAAGAGTTCCGCACCACCGACAAGCTGGCCAAACGCCTCGAGGAAGCCGGGCTTAAGCCCCGCCGTCTTGAGGGCACCGGCCTGACGGTCGACGTCGGCCAGGGGCCCATCGCCACGGCACTGCGCGGGGACATCGACGCACTGCCCATCATCGAGGAAACCGGCCTCGAGTTCGCCTCGAAGAACCACGGCGTGACCCATGCCTGCGGCCACGACGTCCACACCGCCACCATGCTCGGCATTGCCCTGGTCCTGCAGCGCATGCACGAGGAGTCCCCGCTGGGGGGCACGGTCCGGATCATCTTCCAGCCAGCCGAGGAAACCATGCCCGGCGGCGCCACCTCGTGCATCGAACAGGGTGTCCTGGAAGGCGTGCCGCGCATTCTGGCGCTGCACTGCGACCCGCGGATCGACGTCGGCAAGATCGGCACCCGGATCGGGGCCATCACGTCCGCCTCGGACACCATCAAGATTGAACTCTCCGGCCGCGGCGGGCATACCTCGCGCCCGCACCTGACCGAGGAACTGGTCTTCGCCCTGGCGCAGATCGCTGTCAACGTTCCCGCCGTGCTGTCCCGCCGCATCGATGTCCGCAGCGGTGTCTCGGTAGTTTGGGGCCAGATCTCCGCAGGCTCCGCCCCGAATGCCATCCCCGGCAGCGGCTACATGGCCGGCACCCTGCGCTGCCTGGACCGCGAGGCCTGGCACGACGCCGGCGAGCTGCTCGACGACGTCGTCCGGCAGATCGCGGAACCCTACGGCGTCGATGTCCACCTGGAACACACCCGCGGCGTGCCGCCGGTGGTCAACTCCGAGCACGAGACCGCGCTGATCGAGGCCGCAGCACGCGCCGAAATCGGCGAAGGCGCCGTGGTCCTGACCCCGCAGTCCATGGGCGGGGAGGACTTCGCCTGGTTCCTCGCCGACACCCCCGGCGCCATGATGCGCCTCGGCACCAAGACGCCCGGCGGGGAAGAGTACGACCTGCACCGCGGCGACTACATCCTCGATGAGCGGGCACTTGGCCTCGGCATCCAGGTGCTGACGGCGGCGGCCTTGCGCACCATTCGCGACCTGTCCTAGCTGCCCCGGATCTCATCGCGACACCCGGTCCGCGCCGCCGGGCTGAATTTCCCCACTTTTGCGGGCACGACGGCGGAACGCGCCGGCATTTCGGGCCGACATGCCGTCGGCATCCGGCAAACATGGGGAAATTCGGTGGCACCGGCAGCTCCATAGCCGACCGTGCGAGGTTCGGTGGACAGTTGGGACTGATTAGGTTGTGCACAATCGAATTGTGCACAACCTAGTTTTGCCGTACGGTGGAGCTATGACCACGCCAGAAG
>JBKPJW010000309.1:0-17122 GCA_046730875.1 Actinomycetota bacterium
CTCGGCCGCCTCGGCGGACTCGGTGTGCTCGACCTCGAAGGCCTCTGGACCCGGTACGAGAACCCGCAGTCCGTGCTGGACGAGATCGGGGGCCTCGCGGACGAGACCAACAGCCCCACCGTCACCCGGCGCATGCAGGAGCTCTACCAGGCACCGATCCAGCCCGAGCTGATCACCTCGCGCCTCGCCGAGATCCGCGCCGCCGGCATCACCGTGGCCGGTTCCCTAACCCCGCAGCGCACGCAGGAACACTACAAGACCGTGGTGGCCGCCGGTGTGGACATCTTTGTCATCCGCGGAACCACCGTCTCGGCGGAGCACGTTTCCAAAGATCACGAGCCGCTGAACCTCAAGCAGTTCATCTACGAACTCGACGTCCCCGTGATCGTCGGCGGAGCGGCCGGCTACACCCCGGCCCTGCACCTGATGCGCACCGGCGCCGCCGGCGTGCTGGTCGGCTTCGGCGGGGGAGCGACCACTACCACCCGCCGCGCACTCGGCATCCACTCGCCGATGGCCTCCGCCATCTCCGACGTCGCGGCCGCCCGCCGGGACTACATGGATGAATCCGGCGGACGCTACGTCCACGTGATCGCCGACGGCGGCATGGGTGCCTCCGGTGACATCGTCAAGGCCATCGCCATGGGCGCCGACGCCGTGATGCTGGGTAGCGCCCTCGCCCGCGCCGACGAGGCCCCCGGCAAGGGCTGGCACTGGGGTCAGGAGGCCCACCACCTCGAACTGCCCCGCGGCGACAGGGTCAATGTGGGAACAGTCGGTCCGCTCGAAGAGGTCCTTTTCGGCCCGGGCCACCACACCAACGGCACCTCGAACCTGATCGGTGCGCTGCGCCGGTCGATGGCAACCACGGGCTATTCAGACCTGAAGGAATTCCAGCGCGTCGACGTCGTCGTCTCGCCGTACGCCGGCAACTGAGCCCCCGCCGGGGTGAACGCCGCCGGGTCAATGGCCCTGCCCATCCGGGAGACTTGGACGTAGTCTGGTGCCCATACGAGGTTCGATCCGGATGGAGGCGTGACATGAACAGTTTTCCCGGCGGTTCTCCCGTGGCCGGAGGTGCCCTGGGGCCCGCGGAACGCGAGGCTTCAATCACTGTACTCAGGGACAGCGCAGCCCCCGGCAAAGAGCTCGACATCCTGATCGTAGGCGGAGGCATCGTGGGGGCCGGGGCCGCGCTCGACGCCGTCACCCGCGGGCTCAGCGTGGGCATCGTGGAGGCGAATGACTGGGCCGCGGGGACGTCGTCGCGCTCCTCGAAGCTGATCCATGGCGGCCTCCGGTACCTCGAAATGCTCGACTTCGGCCTGGTCAAAGAGGCACTGCACGAACGCGGCCTGATTCTCTCCGTGCTGGCACCGCACCTGGCCCGGCCGGTCCCGTTCCTCTACCCGCTCACCAAGCCGTTCCTGGAACGGCCCTACATCGGCGCCGGGATCGCACTGTATGACGCCATGTCAGTCACCGGCGGACACAGCCGCGGCGTGCCGTTCCACAAGCACCTCACCCGCCGCGGGACCCTGCGTGCCGCGCCGAGCCTGAAGGACGACGCCTTCGTCGGGTCCATCAGGTACTACGACGGCCAGGTCGACGACGCCAAGTACGTGGCCAACCTTGTCCGGACCGCGGCGCACTACGGCGCGCATGCCGTCAACCAGATGTCGGTCGTTGACTTCGTGCGCGAAGGCGAGCGTGTGGTCGGCGCCAAGGTGGTCAACCACGAGGACGGCTCAAGCTTCAAAATCAAGGCCAAGCAGGTTATCAACGCCACCGGCGTCTGGACCGATGAGACGCAGGCCATGGTGACGGACCGCGGACAACTCAAGGTTCGCGCCTCCAAAGGCATCCACCTCGTGGTGCCGCGCGACCGCATCCAGTCCACAGTGGGGCTGATCCTGCGGACCGAGAAATCGGTACTGTTCGTGATCCCCTGGGGCAGGCACTGGATCATCGGGACCACGGACACCGACTGGCACCTCGACAAGGCCCACCCGGCGGCCTCCAGCAAGGACATCGACTACCTGCTGGAGCACGTCAACAAGGTCCTCAAGCGGCCGCTGACCCGCGAGGACGTCGAGGGCGTCTACGCGGGGCTGCGTCCGCTGCTGGCCGGGGAAAGCGATTCCACCGCGAAACTCTCCCGGGAGCACGTGGTGGCCCACCCCGTGCCCGGACTCGTGGTGGTGGCAGGCGGGAAGTGGACCACGTACCGGGTCATGGCCAAGGACGCGGTGGACGAGGCAACGCGCAGCATGGACGAGCGCGTCCCGGACAGCTGCACGGAGTCCATCCCACTGCTGGGGGCCAGCGGATTCAAGGCCGCCTGGAACCAGAGGAACCGGATGGCGGAAGAGGCAGGGGTCCATGTGGCCCGCATCGAGCACCTGCTCAACCGCTACGGCGCCATGGTTCCGGAGGTACTGGCGCTGATTGCCGGCAACCCGGAACTGGCCGAACCGCTGCCGGGCGCGGACGACTATCTCGCCGCCGAGGCCGTGTATGCGGCCACGCACGAGGGCGCCCGCCATGTCCAGGACGTCCTGACCCGCCGCACCCGGATTTCCATCGAGGCCTGGGACCGAGGTGTGTCCGCCGCCCCGGTAGTCGCTAAACTAATGGGAGACGTTCTCGGCTGGAGTGATGCGCAGCGCGAGAGCGAAATCAAGCACTACCTGGCCCGGGTCGATGCCGAGCGCCTGAGCCAGCAGCAACCGGACGATGAATCCGCCGATGCCGCACGGCTGGGCGTGGAGGACATCGTCCCCTTGCGCTGACACTCAGCGCGGGCCGGCAGTACGCACCATGGAAGTCATTGGACTGCCGGCCGGCATGCACTGACGCCACATCGAAGGGACAACTCTTGGCGGAACCACTGGACCGGTACGACGCCGAGCTCACCACGCCCGAGATGGTGATCCTCGAAATGGACGCCTCGGACAAGCTCGACGCGACGTCCCAGCTCGCGGAACGCATGCATGCGGCCGGACGAATTTCCGATCTGGAGGGCTTCCTCAAGCACGTCAACGCCCGGGAACACCAGCTCGCCACCGGCCTGCCCGGCGGCGTCGGACTGCCGCACGCCCGCAGCGAGCTGGTCTCGCAGACCTCCATCGCCGTCGGCATCACGAAGTACGGCAGGGCGCTGGACTTCGGCGCAGCGGACGGCCCGGCCACTGTGATCCTGCTCATCGCCACCCCGGCGAGTTCCTTTTCCGACCACCTGGAAGTGCTCGCGACGCTGGCACGCTCCCTGTCGAAGGAATCCTTCCGCGAGTCGCTCCGCCGGGCCTACGACGCCGAAGTGATCGCCGAACTCATCAACTCCAGCCTGGTGTTCTTCGACCACTAGAGATTGGGGCTGCCCCACTCTAGGGGCAGGCCCTTTCGTGTCGACTTCGTCGCCACGCAGGGACCCTGCTGCCCCACTCTAGCGCTGGCCCTGTTGCCGGCCCGTTTCGCTGTTCTACACGGGGACGAAGTACGGTTAAGAGGTGCTGAAAACTGCCCTCAAACCCCGCTGGATCGCAGGACTCGTGTTCGCGATCGCCATTTCCGGGGTTTTTGTGCTGCTCAGCCAGTGGCAATTTGGCCGGTCAACGGAGCCGGAAGCTCCGGTCTCCACCGCCACCGAAGAAACGCGGCAGCTCACCTCGGTTCTGCAGCCGGGGACTTTCTTCCCGGGTTCGGTGGCGGACCAGATGGTCTCCGCCACCGGCAGCTACGACCCCCAGAAGCAGGTCCTCGTCGCGGGCCGCCTCAACGACGGGGCCAAGGGCTACTGGATCGTCGCCGCCTTCGCGGTCAAGGATGCACCCGTTCTGACCGGCGGCGGGGCGACGCCGCAGACCTGGATTCCGGTGGCGCGCGGCTGGGTCGCGGATCCCGCGGACGCCGTACCGCCGCCGTCGGGCACTATCGAACTGACCGGACGGCTGCTGCCGTCCGAGTCCCCGCTGCCGAACACGGACCCCGGCCCGGGCCGTGCCAGCGCCGTCTCGGTCGCCGAACTCATCAACGACTGGGACGTCAGCAGCTACCCGGGCTTTGTCGCCGCGACCACCGAACTGTCCGGCGCGACCGACGTCGGGCCCGCAGCGACGGGCGGCGACGTCAAGCCGCTCCGGATCGGCCCGCAGCCGCCCGCGCAGCAGGTCAACTGGCTGAACCTCTTCTATTCCGTCGAATGGGTGGTCTTTGCCGGCTTCGCGTTGTTTATCTGGTGGCGACTGGTCAAGGACGACTACCGCCGCGACCTCGAAGACGCCCACGATGAGGAACTGGCCGGTCAGGACCCCGGCGCGGAAACCTCAACCGCACCGGTAACCGAGCCGGACAATACCGACCTGCACCCCAAGCACTATCCCGCAGACCCGCATCCCACAGAACCGCATCCCACAGAACCGCATCCCACAGACCCGAGAGTGCAATCATGATCGAGCCCCAGCCCGCCATCCAGCCGCAGTCAACCAACGGCACTGCGGCAACCGGCAAGAAGCGCCGCTTCGGCGGCACCGAGGCCCAAATCCGGTCCGCCCTGAAGTTTTACAAGGTGCTCGCCTACTTGACGGGCACGATGCTGCTCCTGCTGTGCGCCGAGCTGATTGCCCGGTATGGCTTCGGGCAGTACCTCTACCTCGGCGGCACCGACGCCGTCACCGGCCAGCCGTTCGGCCTCGGATTCGCCGACGCCGAGCCGCCGGGAGTGATCGGGGGCGTCAACCTCTCCATCGCTGTGCTGATCGTGCACGGCTGGATGTACGTCGTCTACCTGATCTCCAACTTCCGGCTGTGGTCCCTCATGCGCTGGCCGTTCGCCAAGCTGATAATCCTGGCCCTGGGCGGCGTCGTACCGTTCCTGTCCTTCTTCGTGGAGAAGAAGTTCCATGCAGAGGTCGAGGCCGAACTCGCGGCGAACCCGCAGGCACCCCAGCGGTACTGAGCCTCAGCGGTACAGAGCCAGGGCGCTACCGGCCCGGAGCGCGGGACGGCGGCAGCCGCCGTCGGGCGTGTGAGTTCCCTTACCTCCCGGCATGATTCGGGCTCGCACCGGCTTCTCGATGTGCGGGCGGGCAGCGGCGCAAAGTAGGCTAGTGGGGTGACTACTCCCACTGCATCCCAGACGTCCCACAGGCCGGTTCTGGTCGTTGACTACGGTGCCCAGTACGCGCAGCTGATTGCCCGCCGCGTCCGGGAAGCGAATGTGTATTCGGAAGTGGTTCCGCATACCTACAGCACCGAGCAGCTGCTGGCCAAGAACCCCGCCGCGATCATTCTCTCGGGCGGCCCCTCGAGTGTCTACGCCGACGGCGCCCCGAGTGTCGGCGCCGACCTCTTCGAAGCCGGCGTCCCGGTCTTCGGTATCTGCTACGGCTTCCAGGCCATGGCCAACGCTCTCGGCGGCAAGGTGGCCCAGACGGGGCTCCGCGAATACGGCGCCACCGAGACCACCACCCTCGGCGAGGGCCGCTCCATCCTGGCCGGCATGCCCCAGCACCAGAGCACCTGGATGAGTCACGGCGACTCCGTCCATGAGGCCCCTGAGGGCTTTGAGGTGCTGGCGACGACGGCGGGCGCCGACGTGGCCGCCTTCGCCAATGAGGACAAGCGCCTCTACGGCGTCCAGTGGCACCCCGAGGTCAAGCACTCGGCCTACGGCCAGCAGGTCCTGGAAAACTTCCTCTTCAAGGGCGCCCGGCTGGAGCCCAACTGGACCACCGGGAACATCCTCGAAGAGCAGGTCCAGCGCATCCGCGAACAGATCGGCGACGCCCGGGTCATTTGCGGCCTGTCCGGCGGCGTCGACTCGGCCGTGGCGGCCGCGCTGGTCCAGCGGGCCGTCGGCGACCAGCTCACCTGTGTGTTTGTGGACCACGGGCTGCTGCGCGAGGGCGAAGCCGAACAGGTCGAACGTGACTTCGTGGCCGCCACCGGCGTCAAGCTCTACGTCGCCAACGAGCAGGAGCGCTTCCTGAGCGCCCTGGCCGGCGTCAGCGATCCCGAGACCAAGCGCAAGATCATCGGCCGCGAATTCATCCGCGCCTTCGAAGAGGCCGAACTGGCGATCATCGCCGAGGCGGCGGCGCACGGCGAGAAGATCAAGTTCCTCGTCCAGGGCACGCTGTACCCCGACGTCGTCGAATCCGGCG
The DNA here is from genome assembly GCA_046730875.1 of Actinomycetota bacterium. GTDB lineage: Bacteria > Actinomycetota > Actinomycetes > Actinomycetales > Micrococcaceae > Arthrobacter. Next base: position 6,165 of record JBKPJW010000309.1, read on the forward strand.
GCGGCGAAGGTGCGGCCAACATCAAGAGCCACCACAACGTGGGCGGACTCCCCGAGGACCTGCAGTTTGAGCTCGTCGAACCGCTGCGGGCCCTGTTCAAGGATGAGGTCCGCGCAGTCGGAGCCCAGCTTGGCCTGCCGCAGGAAATTGTCGGACGCCAGCCGTTCCCCGGCCCGGGTCTCGGCATCCGGATCGTCGGCGACGTCACCCAGGAACGGCTGGACCTGCTCCGCAAGGCCGACGCGATCGCCCGCGCCGAGCTGACCGCGGCCGGTCTCGACAACGAGGTGTGGCAGATGCCCGTGGTGCTGCTGGCCGATGTCCGCAGCGTTGGAGTCATGGGCGACGGCCGCACTTACGGCCACCCGATCGTGCTGCGGCCGGTATCGTCCGAGGACGCCATGACCGCCGACTGGTCCAGGCTGCCCTACGATCTGCTGGCCCGGATCTCCAACCGGATCACCAACGAGGTGGACGGGGTCAACCGCGTGGTGCTGGATGTGACCAGCAAGCCGCCGGGAACCATCGAGTGGGAATAGCAATGTGAATGGCCGGCCTTTCGGGGCCGGCCATTTCATTTTGTTCCCGGCAATTCCGGCTGAATTTTGGCCGCCCCAGTGTTGCGGCCCGCGCGGGCGGGGGATTGGGGCTAGTCTCGAAAGCATGCCGGTATGGTCCAAGACGTCCCGCGCGACGCAGACAGCCCCGAGCACACCAGACTCGGCCAGGGAAAGCGCGGACGTAACACAGACGAGCGTTGCGATGACGAACGCGCTAGAGTCGAGCCCGCCGCGGTCCGGCACAGAGAAGTCGAGCATAGAAAAGAAGGCAGCAGTGTCAGTTGGTCAAGGCCACCCCGAGGGCTCCGAGGAGTTCAGGAAATGGCTGTCGGAGCTCAAGCCCGTCACCGGAGCAGATACGATGCTGCGCTTTACCAAGACGCCCGAGGGCTCCATTGAACTGACTCATGCCCATCCGTCAGGGCTTGCCCAGCTGATGGCGGGCCGACGCACCCGGCTCTCAACCCTCATCCGTGACCACCAGCAATACGTTGTTGCGGCCAGGGCCTCGCGGAACCTGCGCTCCAAGATCTTCGAACTCGCCAACGACCGCGGCATCGACGCGGGGTATTTCTCCGCCGGTACGGTGGTCTGGACCTCCGCCGTCGGGGGTAAACCGCAGCGGATCTCGGCCCCGGTCATGCTCACCGCCATCTCCCTTACTGTGCGCCCCGGCGAGGACGACTACGAACTGCAACTGACCGAACAGGCGAGGATCAACCCCGCCCTGGTCCGGCACCTCAAGTCAGTCCACGGGATTGTTTTTGACGTCAACGCCGTGACACGGATGGCGTACAGCACGGCCCGCTATGACCCCCAGCCCGTCCTGGACCGCCTGGGCACCCTGATCCAGCCGATTCCCGGCGCCGAGGTGGAACACAACCTGCTCGTTTCCACGTTTGCCGACCTCTCCGGCAACCTGGATGATCCCTGGATCAACCAGAACAACCCGCTTGTCACCGCGCTGGCACGGGCCGGTTCCGGCGAACGGGTGGACGTTCCCGCGCTTGAGCCAGGCCGCTTTCCCAGCACGGACGAGCGGGACCCTGCCGAGGAGCTCTTGCTGCTCGACGCCGACACGGACCAGCAGTACGTCGTCGACGCCGTCCGGGCGGGCGAATCGCTGGTGGTCAGCAGCCCACCGGGCACCGGCCAGACCCAGACCGTCATCAACACCATCGGCGCCCTCGTGGACGAAGGCAAGACGGTCCTGGTTGTGGGCGACAGGCGGGCCAGCCTCGCCGAGCTCTCCGCGCAGCTGGACAGCCTGGGCGTGGATTCCGCGCTGTTGCAGCTCACCGGCAATGCCAGCCCGCTGCAGCTCAAGGGTCAACTGGTCCGGGCGATCGTCCGCAATGAAAAGTCACTGCAGCCGCAGCTAAGCAACCTGCACGCCACGCTGACCGGGCACCGCCACGCCCTCATGGACCATGTCGCGTCGCTGCACAACGTCCGGGAACGCTGGGGTTGTTCCCCGTACGAGGCCATGCAGTCGCTGGCCGAGCTGACCTCCATTCAACCGGCCCCGGCCACAACGGTCCGGCTCAAGCGCAGCGTCCTGGACAACATCCGGGACCGCGAGGAGCTCGCAGGCCGGCTCCGCCGCGCCGCCGAACTCGGCAGCTTCAGCCGCGCGTCCACCACCAGCCCCTGGCACGGCGCGCGTCTGCTCACACGCAAGGAGACGCAGGAAGCGCAGGCGGTTGCCCGGTCCGTGGCGGAAAAACTGCCGCTGCTGCGCGGGCGCATGGACGCCGTGGCCCAACACGCCGAGATCCGCCTTGGCGGGACCTTCGCCGAATGGGGCGAGCAGACCGAACTTCTCGTGGCCGTCCGCGAAAGCCTGGACAAGTTCACCCCCGACATTTTTGACCGGCCCGTCCACGACCTGATCTCCGCGACGGCGTCCTCCGCCTGGCGCAGGGAACGGGGCATCGAAATGCCGTCCATGCAGCGGTCCCGGCTGCGCCGGGTGGCCAAGGAATACGTCCGGCCCGGCGTGCACATCGCGGACCTGCACAGCTCCCTGGTCCTGGTGCAGGAGCAGCGCGCCGCCTGGTCCGGCTATGCCACGACGCAGCGGCACCCGGCCGTGCCGTCCGGGCTCGGCGAGATCACCGGACTGTACCGGGAAATTGCAGCGGAGCTGGCCGAACTGGGCGAAGCAGTCAAGCACACCGCCGCCGGCGGCGATCTGGCGCGCACGCCGTACGACGAACTCCTGACCCGTGTGCAGCGGCTCGTCGCCGATACGGCCACCCTCGAAACCCTGCCGGAGCGCACCCTGCTGGTCGAGAGCATGCGCGAACATGGCCTGGGCGAGCTCCTCGCCGACCTCGCCGAGCGCGAGGTTCCCGAGGAATCGGTGACCGCCGAACTGGAGCTGGCCTGGTGGCAGTCGGCCCTGGAAGCGATGATCAGCGGTGATGGCTACCTCGCCATGTCCGACGGCGACGCCCTGCGGCAGCTCGAAGCGGAGTACCGGCTCGCGGACAACGCCCACATCGCCAGCGGCGCCGCCCGGTTGCGGTGGAACCTGTCCGAGCGCTGGCGTACCGCCATCGCGGCGTACCCCCGCCAGGCGGAGCTGCTGCGCAGCCTGTTGAAGGACGGTCGGGTAACCTTGTCCGCCCTGAGCGGCCAGGCGCAGGAGCTGCTGCCCACGCTCGTGCCGGTATGGTCCGTCAGCCCCTACCTCATGACGGGCCTCCTGCCGGTCGAGCAGACCTTCGATGCCGTCGTGATCCTGGACGCGGAGACGACCTCCCTGCAGGCTGTCCTGCCCGCCATCGCCCGGGCCCGGCAGGTAATCGCCTTCGGCGACGAACAGATCGCCAGCCCCCGGACCTTTACCGTGGGCGTCGAACGGCTCGCTGCGGGGGAGAGTTCCTACCAAAGCGTTGAAAGCTCCTACCGGGCGCTCTCAGCCGTGCTGCCCGTCTGGAACCTCAGGACCGTGTACCGGGCCGTCGACGAGGACCTGGTGCGCCAGCTCAGCAAGGGATTTTACGACGGGAAACTCACCCGGCTCCCCGAGGGGCAGTCCGCAACGGGCCTTGACCGTGCCCTGAGCGTGGAATATCTCCCCGACGGCACCGGGCTGCCCAGCGCTGACCACGACGGCGTTGAATCAGTTGTTGCCGAGGTGAACCGGGCGGTGGAGCTCGTGTTCGAGCACGCCCGGCTCCGGCCCCGGACTTCGCTCGCTGTGGTGACCGGAAGCCTTCGCCATGCGGCCCGGATTGGCGAGACCATCAGGGCGCAGCTGCCCAATTACCCCATGCTCGGCAGTTTCTTTACGGCCGGGGAGGAATCCTTCCGCGTGGTGGATCTGGAACGGGCCCAGGGCCTGGTCCGCGACCACGTCATTTTTTCCCCGGGCTATGGCCGCACGCCCCACGGGCGTACGCTCCACAGCCTCGGGCCGCTCTCCGCCGAGGGTGGACGCGCAAAGTTCGCCCTGGCGATGACACGTGCGCGGCGATCCCTGCACGTGCTTAGCTGCTTCCGCCCGGAGGACCTCGATGTCAGCCGCCTCAGCCACGGCGCCGTGGATTTCTACGAGCTGCTGGACCGTGAGATCGCCGGCAATACTGATCTCGGCAGCCCCGCCTCCCGGGCTGCGGCCAGTGAGCAGGCGCTCGGTGCCGATCCGCTTGTGGCGGACCTGGGCGACCGGCTCCGGGCCCGCGGGGCACGGGTATGGCACCAATACGACGGCGTCCTGAACATGGTGGCTGCCGCCGACCCGATGACCACGATCGGCCAGGATGATGCGGAGATTCCCCGTCCGGTGGCGATCGAGTCAGATGGCACCGGCCACTACCGGCGGATGAGCGTCCGTGAACGGAGCAGGCTCCGGCCGCAGCTGCTGGAGCGGCTTGGCTGGCGCTACATGCCGCTCTGGACCATCGAAGTCTTCACCGACCCCTCGGCCTGCGCCGACCGGATTGGCGGTTACCTTGGGTTGGAGAAGCCCGCCGGATCCAGCCGGATGAGGGCATCGCATGGGTTCTTCGATGACCACATCCAGCACCTCGCAATTGACGAGGCGCGGGCCTCGGAGAATCGCGGGTTCCCGGCGGCCGAACCGGCGCAGCGGGAAGTGCAAGTCCCCGAACTCGCAGTGGAGGGGTCCCCGGGACACGCGACCCGGGCCCAGCCTGCGGGGGATCAGGGCGCTGCACACGAGTCCGGGGCTGCCCACCGGCAGGAACCAGGAACAGGAACGACAGACAGTACAGGTAGTAAGGAGGCCGGCAGCATGAATGCGGACGGCGACATCCAGAACAACACAGGCCCGAACAGCACCGGCCCGAACAACACCGCCCGGAGCAACAGCGACCGAATGAGCGCGGGCGCTGGCCGGGAGGAACCGAACGGCGCCTCCGAGTCGACCGGGGACGGGCCGGGCCAGGAAGCGCCCAAGGAGAAGTCGCGGCGGTCGGCGGAACCGGCCGTCGTCCCCGGGGGCGTGCTCCCGAACAAGGCGGCGGAAGACGATCCCCGGCGCTGGGGCGACCAGCCTGATAACTATGACCACGACGCGTGGCTGGCCGAGCAGAAGCCGCCGCACTGGGGCTAAGGCTTCTGCCCGGCATCAGCCGCTGGACCTCTCGCCACCTGAAATGGCGGTGGTCCCCGCCGATGGCCGGGTCCTTGCGGGATTCCTCCTCGCCCTGACGGCCGCGAACGGCTCAGCGCGGCGCCTGTTGCCCCTAGCCGGGCGCTGCCGCCACAAGCACGAAAAACAGCTTGCCCTGGGTGGATGCGCCCGCCAGTCGTCGTGCCTGATCCGCCGCCGCTGCCACGACTACCAGCCCGTCAGTGTCCGCGGCGGCCAGCCACGGCCCTGCCTTGCCGCCCTGCACTGATGTCCAGAGCACGGGAACGGATTCGGCCAGGACTTGGCTCTCCGCGGGTTGTTCCAAGCCATTGCCACCGGTGAGCACCACGTTGATGAGTTGTCCGGGGGAGACCAGCTGGATGGAGGCGGGATCCGCCATCCTCAGCGGCACGGCTGCAGAGCCGGGTGGGCTTCCCGTGAGCAGGCCCGGGCCAAGGATCTGGGCATCAGTGAGCAGCTGGCCCCGGCGCAGCGGCGCGGCCAGCTGCTTGCCTTCGAATGCGGCCTCGCTCCCGGGACTTCCGGCGGGAAGGAGGCCTGGCGGGACGCTAATCCTGCTGACGTCCTCCGGTTCCAGGCTCTTTCCGGCGGGCAGGTCCGTGGCTGCGGCGAAAGCAATGACAGTTTCAGCAGGCGCGGGCGTAAGCTGCTGAACCGTCAGTCCTGCGGGAATGCAGAATAGGACGGCCGCAATGAGGCGCCGGTTCCGGTTCACCCAGCCGCGCATGCGGCGCCGCGGCGGACGGCCGCGGGGCATCCGCTGACCGCTGCGCGGCTTCCCGGAGCGGGTCTGGCTGCCGAAGGGACGGGCCGCGGACACTGTGGGGGAGAAGCCGTTGGGGCGGGTCCCGCTGCGGGGCCAGCGGCCTGAGACGACGTCCGCTATGGGCCGGGACAGCGAGGACAGCGAAGCCGGCAAGGACGGGGCCCAGAAAGATGGCCAGGCCGGGGACCAGAACGACGTCTGGGAAAGCGGGCTGCGGGAGAGTGCCATGACGCCACGCTACGGACGTCCGCATGGCAACGGGAGCCACGGAATCGCGTATGTGGACAAGTGCAGACCGGGCGCATTGACGCCGCCGTCGGGGCATGGCTGGCCGAAGGAGACAGCCGGCGGGGCCCTGGCTAGCTGCGCTAGCTGGCGGCCGCGGCTGCCGGTGCGGGGGTGGCGGCGGGAGCCGAAGGCGCAGGGGAAACGGTGCTGCCCTTGGAATCGCGTGAATCGGTCCGGTAGAAGCCGGAGCCCTTAAACACTACGCCCACGCTGTTGAACTTCTTGCGCAGAGTGCCCTGGCACTCCGGGCAGGACGTCAGGGAGCTGTCGCTGAATGACTGCACGATCTCGAAGGCGTGGCTGCAGTCCTTGCAGGCATATGCATACGTGGGCACTGGAAATCCTCCTCTGGGACAAACGAGCAGGTCCCGTGCCTGTTGAGTCGGATCGCTGTCGACATGACTATCAACAGCGGCCGTTCTTAGCAGTCGCAGGGCCTGAGTGCTAATTCTATCATCTTGGCGCGAGCGACTCTCAGCCGAGCCGAATGATCCCGCCCGGGGTCAGCGCCGCGTCAACTTTCCGGTCGAACGACTCGATGGGAATGCTGCCGGCGGGCAGCACCTCCGTGTCATAGACGACGGCCGCCGTCGGCAACGGTGCGGCCCCGGGCGCCTCGGCGGACCCCGCGAACATGGCGGCCAGGGCGGCAAGGAATTTGTCGTAGTAGCCGCCGCCTTGTCCGATGCGGTTGCCCGAGAAGTCCAGGGCGGTGGCCGGGAGGAATATGGCGGTGACGTCCCGCATGACAGCGGTGCCGTGGCGCTCTCCGACTGGTTCCCCAATGGGGGCATACCGGCTGCGGACAAATTCGGATTGCGGGGTCCAATACACCCAGCTGAGCACGAGGTCGGGCTCGCAAACCGGCAGGAGCACCCGGTGCCCGGCCCCGGCCAGGGCAGACAGCAGCGGCAACGTGGGCGGTTCGGCTCCCACGCCCAGGTAGGCGGCGAAGGTTCCTTGCCGACCACCGGCAAGCCCGGAAGCCCACGCAAGCCCCTGGTGCGCGATGGCAGCCGCCGCCGACTCGAGTTCGGCCGGCGGAAGCGCGGCACGCACTGCCCTGTGGCTGGAGCGTATGTCCTCTTTTGACGCCATCCCGGCCCTTCCTCTGCCTCTTGCGCCCCGTACCGCGCCGCGGCGGGCCGCCGGCGGTTCGAATAATAATTACGCAATGATTGGTCCCTCCGTTAGATTAGTCGAGTGAATACACCCAACGCTTCCGTTCGCAAGGCCGTCATCCCCGCCGCGGGCCTTGGTACCAGGTTCCTTCCCGCCACGAAGGCCATGCCCAAGGAAATGCTGCCTGTCGTTGACAAACCGGCCATCCAGTACGTCGTTGAAGAGGCCGTGAATGTCGGCCTCAGTGACATCCTGATGATCACGGGCCGCAACAAGCGGGCGTTGGAGGACCACTTCGACCGCGTTCCGGCGCTCGAGTCCACCCTGAAGGCCAAGGGCGACACTGCCAAGCTCGAGTCTGTCCAGGCAGCCAGCAACCTCGGTGACATCCACTACGTCCGCCAGGGCGATCCCATGGGCCTGGGCCACGCCGTCCTCAGGGCCAAGCAGCACGTCGGCCAGGAGCCGTTTGCCGTCCTCCTTGGTGATGACCTCATTGACGCCCGCGACGAGCTGCTCAGCACCATGATCGACGTCCAGGCAAGGACCGGCGGTTCGGTAGTCGCCCTCATCGAGGTGGACCCGTCCCAGATCAGCGCCTATGGCTGCGCCGACATCGAAGCGATCGGTGGCGAAGAGTTCGTCCGCATCAATCAGCTCGTGGAGAAGCCCGACGTTCAGGACGCCCCTTCCAACCTCGCCGTGATTGGCCGCTATGTGTTGCACCCGGCTGTCTTTGAAGTGCTTGAGCGCACCGCGCCCGGCCGTGGCGGGGAAATCCAGCTTACGGACGCGCTGCAGGAACTCTCAGCCGGCACCGGCGAGGGCTACGGCGTGTACGGCGTCATCTTCCGCGGCCGTCGCTACGACACCGGCGACAAGCTCAGCTACCTCAAAGCCTGCGTCCAGCTCGCCTGCGACAGCGAAGACCTCGGCCCCGGCCTGCGCGAGTGGCTGCCCGGCTTCGCGTCCAACTTGGCCCCCAGTCTCGCCAAGTAACTTCCGTGGGGGGCAGCTTCACCTGGCCGGTGACTCTGGAGAGCGGCGATATTGTGTTGCGCCCGATCCGGTACCGGGACCGCAAGGAGTGGACAGCCCTTAGGTCCCGCAACTGTGAGTGGCTGGCCCCCTGGGAGGCATCAAACCCCGTCCCCGGCGGCGGGCTGCCGGACTACCGGCAGATGGTGCGATCGCTCAAGGCTCAGGCCGCACAGGCCACGGCTTTGCCCTTTGTGATCGCGGAATGGACGCCGGGCCACCAGGCTCCGGTGATCGTGGGACAGTTGACTGTCTCATCGATCGTCTGGGGTTCGGCCATGATGGCGACGCTTGGCTATTGGGTCGACAAGGACAGGGCCGGCCGGGGGATCGCCCCCACCGCCGTGGCCATGGCTACGGACTATTGCTTTGGCACGCTCGGGCTGCACCGCATGGAAATCAACATCAGGCCGGAGAACGGTCCGAGCCTGCGGGTGGTGGAGAAACTCGGGTTTCGTGACGAGGGATTCCGGCCCAGGTTCCTTCACATCAACGGTGAATGGGCCGACCACCGCACGTTTGCGCTCACTGCTGAGGAAGTGCCTGAAGGCCTTCTGGCGCGGTGGCTGCGAAGCCGCCCGGCTTGAGTCCGTGAGGGCGGCCTGACCAGCCACGACGCCCCGAGTCCGGTCCGCTGCAGCCGCCGCGCGCGACACACCCCTGACAATGCGGCGCACCACCCCATATACCTCATACGGTTTTGAATGTGGACTTCCCTCTTAGCAGCTCTGTGATCCTTGTCATTGCTGTTGCGCTCTGGCTCGTGTGGGTGGCACCCTACGTTCTCCGTAACGGGCGCCACCAGCTTCAGCCTGCAGGTGAATTCCTGGTGGACGTGATCGACATGGAACCAGCAGACCCACAAGCGGGGAAGGTTATGAAAATGGCGGCGCACCAGGAGAAGCCCATGATGAGCACCCAGCGCGCGGAACCCGCCGGCGGACCCGCGGGGTCTGGACCCCGCACCGGGTCAATTCCGAATACTGTATCGACCTCCTCGACTTTCAGGATTCGCTGGGGACGGCTGGCGCTTGCGGGGGCCGGACTGCTGTCCCTGCTCACGGGAGTGGTGTCCGCGCTCCTCCTGCTGTTCGGCGTCGGGTCCGCCTGGTTGCCGATGACTGCCGTGCTGGCCGCCGTGGCGGCAGTGGCGCTGCTCCGCCGTCTTGCTGTCCGTGATCGACGGCGGAAAGTGAACGCCGCATTCCGGGCCGCTATGGGCGGCCCGGAGCACCTTCCTACGCGGCCGTCAGTGCCCGAACACCTCCCTTCCGTTCCCGCGGACCAGCCCGGTGTGCGCCCGGAAAGTCCTCTCTTCGACGCCGAGGCGGGCCAGGCCACGCCGGCACCCGCGCCGAAGCCGCTGACCGCACAGGAGCTCCGCCAGGCCGCCCTCGCCGAAGCGGCAGCTTCGGGGGACACCTCCGCGGCCATGGCAGGCGAACCTGCGGCCGCTTACGAGGGCTCCAGCTGGGAGCCTGTTGACGTTCCGAAGCCTACGTACGTTGAAGCGCCGAAGGCCGAACGCGCAGCCCCCATGCCGCTCGACCTTCCTGAGGCGCCGAAGGCCGTCGGCAAGCCGTCGCTGAAGCAGGCCTCGGCGCGGCCGGCTGCTTCCGATCCCCGGACCGGTGAGGATTCCGAGGCGAAGCCGCTGAGCAAGGCCCAGACCGCGTTGAGCAACCTGGACGATGTCCTTCAGCGACGACGCGCCTGATCGGGCTTGCACAGCCATAGTCTTCGCCCCGGGCGGCCGTCAACGGCCGCCCGGGGCTTTCATTTGAGCACCAGCGTCGCCGTGCCGACGTCTGCCGCTACCTGCGCGCGGGGCTGAGCCTGGCACCGGAGGCGCGACACGGCACCGAGACATTCCGGGGCTGGCTGGAAAACAACGCGGATAGTTTGTAGCCTAGGGACACCGGCAACGCCGTTCCCTCAGGGTCGGCGTTGTTTCGGGGCTATAGCTCAGTTGGTAGAGCGCTTCGTTCGCATCGAAGAGGTCAGGAGTTCGAATCTCCTTAGCTCCACCATTTCCTCAAACGCCAAAGGTCCGGCCGGCTTGGCCAAAATGGGCCACCGTGATTTCCAGCCCTCCCGGAGCCCTTCCAGCGGATCTCGATGGGGGCAATGGTCAGGATCGACAGGTGGCAAGCTTCGAGATCATTCCTCCCCTGACCTGCAGCAACGTTGCCTCAACGGTGTCTGGGCATTAGGACCGGCGACGGAGCCGGGTAGCCGGTTCACAAACTGGGGGAAACATTGAACAAGAAGACCATCCGCCTCGGCATCGCCGGGGGACTTACCGCGCTCAAGAAAGTTTCGATCAGGGGCGTCCCCACACTGGACGGCAGAACCTATAAGACCCAGATGAGCTTCCCCTGGGCGAAGGTGGCCGCTGCGACCCTGACTTCGGCCACGCCGACGATCGCCGGCACCGTCAAGGCCGGGAACGTCCTGACGGTGAAGCGGGGCACCTGGACCTTGGGGTACTGCCTGCAAGTACCGCTGGCTCCGCAACGGCGTCCCGATCTCAGGGGCTTGGTGTTCGACGTACAAG
>JBKPJW010000310.1:0-3465 GCA_046730875.1 Actinomycetota bacterium
GCCTTCCCCAGCTGCCCCGGCATCAACCCCACCCTGAGCATCTGGGCCATCGTTCTGCGGGCAGCCGAACACCTCGCCGACGAGCTCGGCGGCCAGCGAAAGGACCAGCCATGAGCACCACAACCACACCCGTGACCGAGCAGGTCACCACAGGGCAGGTCACCGTCGAATACTCAGAAGACGGCCACACCGCCACCATCCTGATCGACCGGTCCGCCAAACTGAACGCCCTGACCCTAGGACTCCTCGAGGACCTGGCGTCCGCGGCCCGAGAAGTGGGCGCCTCGGCCGCGCGGCTGGTCATCATCCGCACCGCCGGAGACAAGGTCTTCTGCGTCGGAGCCGACATCAACCACTTCGCCGACCTGTCCGCGGCAGGGATGTGGCGGGACTGGATTGCCACCGGCCACCGCGCGTTCGATGCCCTCGCCGGACTGCGCCAGCCCAGCATCGCCGTCATCGACGGTCTCGCATTCGGCGGCGGCCTGGAACTCGCCCTGGCCTGCGACTTCCGCGTCATCGCCGCCGAAGCGCGCATTGCCCTGCCCGAGACCGGGCTCGGGACCGTCCCCGGCTGGGGCGGCACCGAACGCGCCACCGAACTCGCCGGCCGGGCCCGGGCCAAGGAACTGGTCCTGACCCGCCGGCAGCTCTCCGGTGAGGAAGCCCTCGCCTGGGGCCTGGCCACAGCCGTCGTCCCCAAGGACGCGCTAGAGGAGGCCGTGGCCAAGCTCGGCGCCGACCTGCTGGCGGGCGCGCCGCTGGCCGTGCAGCTGGGAAAACAGCTGATCGACGCCGCCGCCGACGGCGCCCCGTCCCGCGTGCTCGAAGCCCTCGCCGGCGGCCTGGCCGCCGCCACCGACGACCTGGCCGAGGGCGTCGCAGCCTTCCGGGAAAAGCGCACCCCGCACTTCACGGACAACTAACCCCGCGGACCCACACACTTTCAAAGGACACACGAGATGGAAACCAAGAACTACACCCTTGAGGACGTCGAGTCCACCTACCGGCCGATGATCATCGACGGCGAAGACGCCCGGGCCCGGAGCGGTGCGACGTTCACCCGGCTGAGCCCCGCCCACGAAATTGCGGTCAGCTCCTACCCCCAGGGAACGCAGGAAGACGTCGACCGCGCCGTCACCGCCGCCCGACAAGCCCTGGACCGCGGCTGGCGGCAGTCCACCGGGTCCGAGCGGTCCAAGCTACTGCTCAAAGTCGCCGACCTCGTCCGCCGCGACGCCGAAGCACTGGCACTGGCGGAAACTCTCGAAACCGGCAAACCCATCACGCAGTCACGCAACGAAGTCGCCGGCACCGCCGAGCTGTGGGAATACGCGGCCAGCCTCGCCCGCAACACCCAGGGAGACGCCCACAACGCCCTCGGACGCGACACCCTGGCCATGGTCGTCCACGAACCCATCGGCGTTGTCGGTATGATCACGCCCTGGAACTTCCCGCTGCTGATCATCAGCCAGAAACTTCCCTTCGCCCTGGCCGCCGGCAACACCGCCGTGGTCAAACCCAGCGAAAGCACCTCCGCGACCACGGTGATGCTGGGACAACTCATCCGCGAGGCGGGTTTCCCGGCCGGCGTCGTCAACATTGTCACCGGCGACCGCGTCGTCGGTGCGGCCATCGCGGAGCACCCGGGAATCGACATGATCAGCTTCACCGGCTCCACCGGTGTCGGCAAGGGCATCGCCTCCGCAGCCGGCCGGGACCTGAAGAAGGTCGAACTCGAACTCGGCGGGAAAAACCCGCAGATCATCACCGCCAACGCCGACTTCACGGCCGCGGTCGACGCCGGCGTCTTCGGCGGTTACTTCAACGTCGGCCAATGCTGCAACTCCGGCAGCCGCCTCATCGTGCACCGCTCCATCGCCGACGAGTTCGCCGCCGCCGTCGTCGAACGCGCCAAGCACATGCGCGTCGGCGATCCGCTGAAGGCCGACACCCTTGTCGGATCGCTCGTCAACGACGCCCAGCTCGCCGTCGTCGAACGCTACGTCGCCGAAGGCCGCGACGCGGGAGCCCGCCTGCTCACCGGCGGAGACCGGCTCGACACGGGCCTCAACGGCCGGTTCTTCCAGCCCACCGTCTTCACCGACGTCACGGAAAAGATGTCCATCGCCACCGACGAGATCTTCGGTCCCGTCCTGTCCGTGCTGCCCTACGACACCCTCGAGGAAGCCATCGGAATCGCGAACTCCACCTCCTTCGGGCTCTCTGCGGGGATCTGGAGCAACGACATCAACGAAGCCCTCACCGCCGCCCGTGACCTGCGCGCCGGGACCGTGTGGGTCAACCGCTGGATGGACGGCTACCCCGAAGTGCCGTTCGGCGGCTACGGACACAGCGGCATCGGCCGCGAACTCGGACGACAGGCCCTGGCTGAATTCAGCGAACTGAAGACCATCCAGCTTCAGGTCGGCATCCGCGAAAACCGCTGGGTCGACGCCCCCGACGCACCCCGCCCCTGAACCCTTCGGAACCACCTGAATTTTCTAAACCAGAGCACCATCCAAAGGAAACCAACATGACTGCCCCCGCAACCACCGCACCGGCCCACGCGGCCGCCGTGCTGCCCACGATGCTGCCGCTCACGCTCCCGACGGGCTACCAAGTCCCGGCAGAGTTCGTTGAAGCCGCCACGAAAGCCTGGAAGACCGCCTCAGCAAAAATCACCGGACTCATTACCCGTCACCCTGACCGGTTCCCCCTCTACACCGAGGACGGCAAGTGGGTCGTCGAGGGCGAAGCCTGGACCAACTGGTGCGAAGGGTTCCTCGGCGGCCAGCTCTGGATCCTGTCCCGCCGGGCCGAGGAGGCCGACCGGGCCCGCTTCCGAAGCGCGGCCGAGCACTACTCCGAACTCATCGAAGAGCGAAAGAGCGATAACACCGTCCACGACCTCGGCTTCCTTTTCTGGTCCACCTACCGGCGCTGGTTCGAAGCCACCGGTGACACCGCAAAGCGCGACGTCGTGGTGGAAGCCGGACGCACCACCGCCAGCCGGTACCGCGAAGCCGGCCGCTACATGCCCAGCTTCCGCCAGCCCGACAGCCTGTTCATAGACATCATGATGAACATCCACATGGCCCTCTACGCCGCCCAGCAGACCGGGGACCAGGACATGGCCCGCAAAGCCGTGGACCACTGCCTCACCACCCGCCGGTTCCTCATGCGCGGGGACGGCTCCGCCTCCCACGAAGGCATGTTCGACCTGGAAACGGGCGCCTTCCTGAAGCAGACCACCCAGCAGGGCTTCTCCGACGACGGCTCCTGGGCGCGGGGGCAGGCCTGGGCCCTCTACGGCTTCGGCACCGTTTACCGCTTCACCTGTGACCGCCGCTTCCTCGAAACCGCCATCGCCGCCGCCGACTTCTACATCGAAAAGACCGGCGACCGCCTCGTTCCCCCCAACGACTGGGACGAACCCGCCCCTGTCCGGCCCTACGAAACCTC
>JBKPJW010000311.1:0-4307 GCA_046730875.1 Actinomycetota bacterium
CTGGCAGGCGTGCCGGCGCCGGATTCGGCGAGCTTCTTGCGGAGCTCGTCGTTCTCCTGGTTCAGGCGCCGAAGTTCGACGACGATCTCGTCCAGGAAGTCATCAACCTCGTCCTGGTCGTAGCCTTCGCGGAACTTGGTCGGCTGAAAGCGCTTGTTGACAACGTCTTCTGGCGTCAAAGCCATCTGGTCACCTCGTTGGTCTAGTTAGTCAGTAGGCCTTCCGGCCGTCAAAACTACGGTACCTAAATATGGTCTGGTTCCTCTAATTCAACACCGCAGTGTCAAACCGGAGATTTCTTTCGGATTGGGCCTCTGCCCTGGCAAGTCGTCGGCCCGGGCAAGTCGCATGCCCGGCTGCGGCGGCTCATGCTGCGATCGGCTGGGCGTACACCAGGCCCTTGACGATCCACATCGCCACGCTGACGGCCACGAACAGCAGGAGGAACCCGATGTCGAGTGAAATTCCGCCCAGCCGCAGCGGCGGGATGAGCCGGCGGAGCAGCTTGAGGGGCTTGTCCGTGACCGAATACACAGCATGGGCAGCTACGAGTGCCATACCGCGCGGCCGCCAGCTCCGGGCAAACATCTGCACCCAGTCGTAGACCAGGCGGATGATCAGTGCCACGAAAAAAAGCAACAGAGCGATATAGACAAGCCCGAAAACAATTCCCATGAGCTAACTCATATCTCCATGTTCAATCCGGATACCGCAGTGTCCTAAGAAAAGTGTTGCTTCTATTTCAACACGAATAATTCCGCACGGGTGCCAGGCGGGTGTCCCCGTCTGGCATCCGTGCGGACTTATCCGGCCTAGCTCTGGTTGAAGAAACTCGCCTGGGTCTCGCTGACCTTCTTGTCATCGCCAATGACTTCGATGTACGACGGCGAGAGCAGGAAGACCTTGTTCGTCACGCGTTCGATGCTGCCGCGCAGGCCAAAGACCAGGCCGGCGGAGAAGTCCACGAGACGCTTCGCATCAGCCTCGCCCATGTCGGTGACATTCATGATGACGGGGATGCCGTCGCGGAAGCTTTCGCCGATGAGTTTGGCGTCGTTGTACGACCGCGGGTGGATCGTGGTGATCTGCCGGAGTCCGGTGGTCTCTTCGCGGCTTGACGCCGCACGCTTGATGGGTGTCACAGGTGCGCGGTATTCCTCTTCAGCGGCGTGAGGCTCTTCCCGGGGGACCTCGCGGACGGGCGCCGGCGCACGCCGTTCCTCGCGGTCCTGCTCCATGGATTCGTCCTCATCCTTGTGCGGTGTGGGGTGCTCAGACTCGTATTGTTCGTCGCCGTCGGCGAGCCCAAGATAGATCATTGTCTTGCGCAGAGCGCCAGCCATCGTCGACTCCTAATCTTGTCCGTAAGCGGGCCGCTTAATGACTAGACAGCCTTGGAATCCCCGCCATTACCTTCCAATACGTCGAACTTACCGCAGCGCCGGACGCGGACCGAGAATATCGGCGCCAATGCGCAGGTGTGTCGCCCCGAAGCGGACTGCCTCTTCGAGGTCCTGGCTCATGCCGGCGGATATCCCCGCAGCGTCGGGAAATTGCTCCGTGAGCCGCCCGGAAATGCCTGCCAGCTTCTCAAAGGCCGCCGCCGGATCAGCACCGAGCGGGGCAACCGCCATCACCCCAGCGAGCCGGAGTCCGGCAGCACCCGCCAACTGTTCGGCCAACGCCGGCACCTCACCGGGGGCAGCGCCGCCGCGGTGCGCCCCCGCGTCCTCGTCCAGGCTGACCTGGATGAAACAGTCCAGTGGCTGGCGCCCGGTGCGTTCAGTTTCGGCTGCCATCGCCTTGGCGAGCGCGTCAACCAGGGCAGCCCGGTCTACCGAGTGCACAGACCTGGCGTACTTCACCACCGATTTGGCCTTCTTCGATTGGAGCTGTCCGATGAAATGCCAGCTCAGGCCGAGGTCCTCGAGCTGCGCCGCCTTGTCCGCGGCCTCCTGGTCCCGATTTTCCCCGACGTCAGTGACCCCCAGAGCCGCGAGCCGCCGGACGTCCTGCGCCGGGTGGAACTTAGTGACAACGATCAGGCGGGGCGGTGCCGCCTGCCGTCCGGCGGCGGCCACGGCGGCGTCGATCCTGCGGCGAACGGCCGCGAGGTTCGCCTCGAGCTGGGCCAGCCGGGCGCCGGTTAGCTCGTCCTCCCGGTTCTCCCCCGGCAGCTTGGCAGCATTGACGAGGTTTGCGTCCGGTTCCGGCACCGGTTCAGTCATGGTCATGCGCCCGCTTTCCTGGCGTCGGGTCCGTCCACGCCAGCCCGGCGAAGCGGCCGGTGCGGCTGTTGCGCCGGTAGGAGAAGAGCGTGCCGTCCTCGAGGGTGCAGCCCCCGGAGTATTCGATCGCCACGCCCGCGGCCTCCAACTGGCTCCGGACACCAGCCGGCAGGTCCAGGCCGGGCGTGCCGGTGGACGTGGTGCACCAGGCGGCCGGGACCGTGGCGGCAACATCCGCGCGCAGGCTTTCGGGGACCTCATAGCAGCGCCCGCAGACGGAAGGCCCAACCCAGGCGCTGATGCGCTTTGCGCCGAGCTCCCGCAGGCGGGCCACGGCGGCCGGAACCACGCCGGCTGCCACACCGGGCCGTCCGGCGTGGACGACGCCGAGGACAGCAGCCCCGGCCGGATCCTCGCCAGCCAGGACCACCGGTACGCAGTCGGCCACCAGGACAGCCAGCGGTTCGGTCAGGGAGACCATGGCATCAGCGGTGGGGGCGGCGGGAAGGTCCGCCGCGGCGTCCGTTACTGCCGCCGCGCCAAAGATGGTGGCCACGTCATTGCCGTGGACCTGGTTCATGTACCGGAACCCGCGCCCTTCGAGTCCCACGGCCGCTTCGAGTTCCGCGCGCCGACGGCGGACCTCCGCGGGATCGTCGCCAACATGCAGCGCCAGGTTCCCGGCACCGGCGTCGGTAAAAGCCACCCACACGCCGGGCCGGACTTCAGCCCGCCAGGAAAACAATCACAACACCGCCATCAACTTGTCCGGAGCACCTACGTTCATACCATCCACCGTATCCCGCCGCAAAGCAGCATGGCACCGCCGGACGGCGGTGCCATGCTGCAGCGGAACGTTTTACTTCAGGAAGTCCGGGACGTCCAGGTCATCGGAGTGCCGGCCGGACAGGTCCGGCTCCACGACGGCCGGCAGGTCGACGTCGAAGCCCGAGTCAGCCGGTACCGCGGAGGGACGCTGCTGGCCCCAGCCGCCGTAGCCGGAGGCGCCCACAGTGGCGTGCAGCGGCTGGACCGGAGCGGAGGCGGGTGCCTGCGCCGGAGCCGGGGCGGCGGACGCCGGACGCTGCGGCGCCGCTGGCAGGGACTGGTCCATGGACGGCGAAGTGGCCTTGACGTCGTCGAAACCGGCGGCAATAACGGTGACGCGCGCCTCGTCGCCGAGGGCGTCATCGATCACGGCGCCGAAGATGATGTTGGCTTCCGGGTGGGCTACTTCCTGGACCAGCCGGGCAGCCTCGTTGATTTCGAACAGGCCGAGGTCGGAGCCGCCCTGGATGGAGAGCAGGACGCCGTGTGCGCCGTCGATCGATGCTTCGAGGAGCGGGGAGGCGATGGCCAGTTCGGCGGCCTTGACGGCACGGTCTTCGCCGCGCGCAGAGCCGATCCCCATGAGGGCTGAACCGGCACCCTGCATGACGGACTTGACGTCCGCGAAGTCGAGGTTGATCAGGCCGGGGGTCGTGATGAGGTCCGTGATGCCCTGGACACCGGACAGCAGAACCTGGTCGGCGGAACGGAACGCATCCAGGACCGACACGTTGCGGTCGCTGATGGAGAGCAGGCGGTCGTTCGGGATCACGATCAGGGTGTCGACTTCATCGCGCAGCGCATCGATGCCGGCCTCCGCGGAGCCGGCCCGGCGACGGCCTTCGAAGGTGAAGGGGCGCGTCACTACGCCGATCGTCAAGGCGCCAAGGGAACGGGCGATCCGGGCCACGACAGGCGCGCCGCCGGTGCCGGTGCCGCCGCCTTCGCCGGCCGTGACGAAGACCATGTCCGCGCCCCGGATGACCTCTTCGATTTCGTCGGCGTGGTCCTCCGCCGCCTGCCGGCCAACCTCAGGGTTGGCACCGGCACCGAGTCCACGTGTCAGCTCACGCCCGACGTCGAGTTTGACGTCCGCATCGCTCATCAGCAACGCCTGGGCATCGGTGTTGATGGCGATGAATTCGACGCCGCGAAGACCGACCTCGATCATGCGGTTGACTGCGTTCACGCCACCGCCGCCGATGCCGACGACCTTGATGACGGCCAAGTAATTCTGCGGAGCTGCCACGT
>JBKPJW010000312.1:0-2375 GCA_046730875.1 Actinomycetota bacterium
CGCCATGACTGGGCCTCATTCCTCCATGGCCCTGACAACAACCCCTTCTTGGCGGGGGCACCGGAGGACGGCGAAGCAGCTCGTGCGGCTGTCCTTCGAGTATGCTCCGTCTCTTCTGCACTGGCCAGCAGATCCCTCACAACGGCCCGCTCATTGGAACCCGTACCGCTACCGCGCCGGGGCCGGTGAACGAACGCTCCCGGTTGCCCTGGTGCATTGGGGCTGGCTTCGCCGGCTGCCGGAGCGGGTTAGGAAAAGTAGTGGAGAAATAGGAAACATATTAGTTTCTTAATTCCCACTGAAGGCTGTAATCTCCCGACTTAGGTTCCCCTAACAAGTTTCGATATTCCTCCCTCGCACCGGCCGCCCGTCACTCCTACAGGGGCCGGCCATCCTCGCCGACTCCTTGGGTGACCCCGAAAGGCAGCAATCATGCCCCCTGCAGCACCAGCCCCGGCGCCACCGGGCGCACGGCAGACCCTCAATGAGCTGCCGAAAAAGACGAGCCAGCAGGTCCGATTCATTCTCCTGGGCATTCTCTGCACGGCAGGCTGGGCCGCCTCCCTGCTCGTGGGGCACCTCGTGGACTGTGGTCCGGAACTCCACCGCGTTGGCCTCGCCATCCACATTCTTGCCCTCGTGTTGTCCTTTGGAACCATCCTGGTAGTGGACTGGCTTGGCCTGCTGTGGCTCATGCACAAGGTGCAGATGCACGAATCGGGGAAGCTGGAGGCCGCAGCGAAACCGCTCATCTGGGGCGGCCTTGCTCTGCTGCTGGCTTCGGGCGCCCTGATCGATCCCGACCTGACCAATCCGGTCACCGTGGTCAAGCTCGTCTGCGTGCTGGTCCTTATGCTCAACGGTCTGGGCATCGCCCCTGCCATGCACCAGCTACTGGCGCTGCCTGCCCAGACCCGTTTCGGGGAACTCGGCCGCCGCCTGCGGTGCCGTCTCATTATCGCGCTCAGCATTTCGCAGGCCTGCTGGTGGACTGCAGTGCTGATCGGCCTGATCACCAGCACGCTCCGCCGCTGGTCCGGGACCTGAACACCGGCGGCGGCACGGGCCGGGATATCTCTTCCGACGTAGCCGGCGCGGCCTGGCCGCGATGGCCGGGAACGTCCTCGGGCCTGTGCAAGTACCAAGCGCCATCAGGCGCCGTGGCTATGGGCTATCTCCATGAACATGGCCAGCCTGGGGTTCCCTAATTCCTCATCCGCCTGGTGCAGCGGATGCTAGTCCAGCGGCAGTGTTATGGTCACACAGGTTCCCGCGGCGGCCGACGAATCGACGGTCATTTCTCCGCCGGCAAGGACTACGGCTGCGTGCATGAGGCGCAGTCCCATGCCGGCGTGCCGACCTGTCATTGCTGTCGGCACGTCGAAGCCACGCCCGTCGTCGGTGACTTTGAGCTGAACGCCGTGTCCCATGCCGTGTGTGACGCAGCCCAGCCGGACTGTCACGGCTGATGCCTGGGCGAATTTGTAGACATTGCTGAGGAGCTCCTGCGCCGCCCGGTACAGAAGAGTCGCCGATTGCCGGTCTACTTCCATCTGGTGGTGCGGCGCCTCCAGCTGCACCCCGGTTCCGCGTTGGCGGAGGGGAAGTGTCAAGCGGTCAATTGCACCGGATACCCCAAGAGCATGAAAGTCGACCGGGTGTGTATCGGTGAGGACACCACGTACGGCGACGATTTCATCGCTTAGTAGTGATTTCATACTCTTACTGTGCTCCTGTGTCGCTGGCATTTTCTTATGCCGCGCCGGGGAAATCGAACCCTGGATCTGCAGGCCGCCAGGCGGACATCGCCCGGAACTACCCGGAATTGGGCCTAGGGCGTGCCCGGCGGTACAGGGTGGTCAGGCGGGTTTGAAGCGGCCACGGATTTAAGGAAGGTCTGGTCTTGCGGGGAGAGCAGGAACTGGCCGTGTCGATCGACGCCCTCCGGAGGCTCCTGCTGATCGCCGGCCACGAGGAGAGCCTCGGTTACGCTGCGCGGAAGGATCACGCTGCCGGGGTTGGCCCGCAGCCATTCCTGAGTCTTTGAATCGAGCCTGGTCCACAAGGCCTCGAGACTCATGTTGATCATGGTTTACCCCCAACGGCATTGTTCTGAAGCGGCGTACTTTCTGTTTACCCTAGCGGCCGTCTACCCACAATCAGGGACGCCGGGAGCCGCGCCGCTACACGCGCCGGCGGTCTGGAACCCAGCGGATTCCGTGCCGATAAGAGCAGGCAAGCGCGTTGGCGGCTTGCCTCTTCGGTGGCGGAAGGCCGAGGGAAGGAATGGTTTTGCGATGCCGCTGTCGGGCTGTGAGCGCAGGCGCCTCCGGGAACCCGAAGCGGATCTGGCGGCGGACGACGCTGCCCTGGCC
>JBKPJW010000313.1:0-2588 GCA_046730875.1 Actinomycetota bacterium
GCGGGCGCAGGTCCTCCCGCAGCAGTGAGAAGTCGCCGGTGACCGCGGCCAGCGCCACCATCAGTGCAGGCAGGTCGCTCGTATCCACTATCCGCTGCAGGAATGCATCATCTTCGGTAATGGGTTCGTACTGGTCCCGCCAGTAGAGGTCGTCGACGGCGTGCTCCTCGCGGGTCTGGACTGCTTCGGTGGTGGAGTTGGTCACGGCGGTTCTCCTTGGTGGTGACTGAATTTTCAGGGGGCTACGGCGGCACGGCCTTCGCAGAGAGGCGCCTCCCGAACGGCGGCATCGCGGGAGTCTGGTGCCACCGCATATTGACACCTGCTGTGATTCAGGTCTCCCCTGCGGCTGCTTCAAGTCTAGTGAGGATATTGCATAAGTCAACACAGAAAATATTATTCTCTGACGGGTACAATAATGCACATGTCGAAAAGTATCGAATCTGAGACCCTCAGCACCCAGATCCGGGACTCGCTCCGGGAGGACATTCTGGCGGGCCGCTGGGCCGCAGGAGACAAACTCCAGCTGGTTGCGCTCACCAAGCATTACAAGACCAGCAGTACGGTCATCCGGGAGGCCCTGACGCGCCTGGTGGGAGACCGCCTTGTGGTCCTCAAGCCCAACCGCGGGTTCTTCGTGCCGACGCTCTCTTTGGCCGAGATCAAGGACATCACCGAGCTGCGCTGCGTTTCGGAGGAGTTCGGGATCGGACTGGCGATCCGGCGCGGAGACCTGGCCTGGGAATCCGAGCTGATCGCGGCCCACCACACGCTGGAGCGGACCCCTTACCGCGATCAGAGCGATACGGCCGAGCTGACGGAGGCCTGGGATCAGGCCCATCAGGCCTTCCATGCCAAGTTGCTCGAGGCCTGCGGGGTTCCCGTGCTGATCGACCTCGCGTCCACGCTGTCCGACCTGTCCCAGCTGTACGGCCGCTGGGCGGGCCGCGCCACCCGTTATCTGGATCGCGACATCGCCCAGGAGCACCGGGACATCCTCACCGCCGCCCTGGACCGGAATGCCGAACTTGCCTCCCGGCTCCTCCGGAACCACTACGAGACGACGCTGCACGCCATTCTGAAGTCGGGGATCGACGAGGCCAGCGCCGGGGCTTCCCCAGCGCCGGCCAAAGCCCGAGTCAAAGCTTGAGTTGAAGCCCGGCGCGAAGCAGCCCGCCGGGAGCCCATCCCGAAGCAGAAAAGCCCTCCCGGGCTCCCAGTAAAGGGAACCCGGGAGGGCTTTCTCGGCTGGCCGCCGAGCCCCGGCGGGCGCCTTAGTGGTCCCTCAGGCGGTGCAGGATGCGGGCGCGCGCCTCAGCAAAGCGGGGGTCCGCCTTGGTTTCGACCTGGTCGCGGTGGTCGCCGAATCCGGTCTCGATCACGTCCACCACGGTGGCGGGCTTCTCGGCCAGGACAATGACCTTGTCCGCCAGGTACAGCGCTTCATCGATGTCGTGGGTAACCAGGATGATCGTGACGCCAAAGGTCGACTGGAGGTCTATCACGAGGTCCTCGAGGTCGAACCTGGTCTGGGCGTCCACCGAAGCGAACGGCTCGTCCATCAGCAGTACCTTGGCGTTGTAGGCCAGGGCGCGGGCGATGGCCACGCGCTGCTGCATGCCGCCGGACATTTCCCACGGATACTTGTGCCCCTGGCCAGTCAGGCCTACGGCTGCGAGGTTCTTCTCCGCGGTTTCGTTGCGTTCCTTCTTGCCCACTCCCCGGCCCTGCAGTGGAAAGGCCACATTCTCCAGCGTGGTCATCCAGGGCATGAGCGAGCGGCTGTAGTCCTGGAAGACCACGGCAAGGTCCCGGTGCGGGCCATTGATGACTTCCCCGCCGACGCTCACGGTGCCGCTACGCGGTTGAATGAGGCCAGAAAGGCAGCGCAGCAGGGTGGTCTTGCCGACCCCGGAGGGACCGACGATGGAGACGAATTCGCCGTCATTTACCTCGAGGTTCAGATCCTCCAGGATCTTGTTCTCCGAGTCACCGGCACCGTAACTCATCGTCAGCCCTTGGACGTGGAGCAGCGGCTTCGCCGCCACCTGCGCCTCCTCGGGCGCTGCCTGAATGGCCATGGGAGCTCCTTCGTTTTTCTGTTGGATCGGGGGTGTCATTTTGCGCCTGACTTGAAGTACCAGCTCAGAATCCTGCGTTCAAGGACGACGAACAGGAGGGAGAGGATATATCCGATGACGCCCACGAGGAGGGCGCCCGCCCACGTTTCAGGCACCATGAAGGTCGCGGAGGAATTGAGGATATAGAAACCCAGGCCCTTGTTGGCGGCGAAAAGTTCGCTCACCACCATGACCGTGATTCCGATCGGAAGCGCCACGCGGACACCGGCCACGATCTGCGGCAGCGCGGCCGGGAGGACTACCTTGCGGAAATGCAGCCCCCGCGGGATCCGGTAGACCTGGGAGAACTTCCGGATGGTCGGTTCCACCCCGAGGACACCGTCAATGGTGTTCAGCAGCACCGGCCACATGCAGGCAAATGCGATGGTGTAGATCTTGGGCCCCTGTCCGATTCCGAACGCGCCGATGATCAGCGGAACCAGCGCCGCCTGCGGGACGGACCGGAAG
>JBKPJW010000314.1:0-2071 GCA_046730875.1 Actinomycetota bacterium
TCCTTGGCCAGCGTGACAGCATGTGAGCGGCCCTGGCCGCGGGCAATTCCTGTAACGAAAGCGACCTTCGATTGAAGCAGACCCATGTCCTATTTTCCTTACGGTTGGTGTCGCCACCCAAGGTGGCAGCGTTCGATATCACCGAACGAGCCGAGTGGCTCTGGTAATGCACTGAACGCTAGGCTCGCCAAAAGCGTCCGTCAATAGTTGACACAAAATTAATTTATGCGGTAAAACGTTCGGTATAGTCGAAAGGAACAAGTGTTCTTTACGTGGCCTCCGAAGGCTTCAGAGACGTCGGGATCTGCCGTCACCGCGGGTAGCCGCAGGAAGCAGCTCTGCCCTTCATGAGCCGCCGGCTCGATTGTTGACCGTTCGTTGGAGCAGGCATGTCCGTAAAGCACAAAGCACCCCACTGCCGCATTGGGAGCACGAGCAATTCCATCCGGACTGCTGTATGGATCGGTCGCCTATGGCTGTGGGGGCACTTTTCCGGTTTGTCAGCGACCACACGATCAATTGATCTAGCTTGAGCGAACGGAAATGTAACCGTACGGTGCCATAATGGATTTATGGACATGAACGCGGAGGCGATCGGCCGCACGCTGCGCGACCGGCGGAAAGCCCAGGGCTACACTCAGCAGTCGCTGGCCGACGCCATCGGGGCCTCCCGCAAGTTCATCGTGGATCTGGAAGCGGGAAAGGAGGGCGCGTCCTTCGGTCTGGCGCTGAAGGCGATGAGGGTCCTCGGGCTGGATATAACGGCCAACGACACGGCGACCCGTGAGTTCGCTGGAGACTTCGCCCGGACGATCCGCGAAGGCGACTATCATTTCGCCATCCGTCTGCTGGGAGAGTACGCCAGCGCGTCGCTTTCAGCGGGTCGGGCGCTCATGCCACTTGCGCCGACCCTCGACGACGATGCCTACCGGGCGGCGCTCGGGGCAGTTACCCGGTGGGTGGCAGCCAAGACTCGCACCCCCGTCCCTGGATGGGCCATGCGGGCTAAGGAGTCATCCGAGCCGGTCTTTTTGGCCGAGAAGCTGCATCCGGTCAGCGACCGGATGAAGGACCTCATCCGGCGTGAGACGCCCAGCGAGATCGCTGCTATGAATGTTTGGATCCGCGAGCGGGATCTGGCAACGGTTTGACCGGCGGACGGGAGTTTCGGCGGGATGACGTCGTCGAATTGCTGCGCGAGTTGGAAGCGCGACTCGCAACTCGGGGCGTCAGTTTGGACATCCAGATCGTCGGTGGGGCGGCGCTCCTGCTCCATGGCGTACTGGATCGAGCGACTGGGGACATCGACGCAAGGTACGCCCCTGGCGACAGTGTCGACGAAGTGGCTGCCGATATGGCGCGGGACTACGGTCTGCCCCCGAAGTGGCTGAACCGCAACGCTGCCGCATTCCTGCCCGACGAAGCCCAGTGGATTACGGGACCCGAGGGGACATCCTCAGCGGTCAGGCTCGCTGACCTGCCCACTCTGGCGGCGATGAAAATGGCCGCAGAGCGGGCGAAAGACATCGAGGATCTCGGACATATAGTACTCGCCTTGGGGATTGAGCAGGCCGACGAACTCGTGCGGCTCGCATTCGACAAGTATGGCGAACATTCCGTGGCTCTCAGTGCTCCGTTCGACAACTACGAGATCGTCGCGGAGGAGGCGATGGCCGCCGCCAAGGCCTTGCTCCTGCGCCGGCCAGCGCCGGGGGCGAACGCCAGCCCGCCGGATTGAGCGCATGACCAACCTCCAGAGATATCGCAGGCTCTGGCATAAAGCTGTTGATCGCTAAGCAGTTCGAGTGATCGGTCACTGGATGCCTCCGATGTTCAAATTATCCAGTGCTACTCAGGCATGGCCGTTATCGCGCATATCGCCGAGCCGTCTGGATAGTGTGCGCGAATCATGAACGCGCCGGCCTAACGCGGCCCGGTTCTGGCCTCTAGGAGGAGTGGATGCCGAGCTGATAACAATCGCGTTTACGTCCTGTCATTCTAACAAACATGACATAACGTCGGTTATCGGCGCTTTAGGCCTGGGAGTGGAAGTAGCTGGGAGGACACCCGT
>JBKPJW010000315.1:0-1300 GCA_046730875.1 Actinomycetota bacterium
GAAAGCGGCCGCGCTGAACATGTTCAGCGCGAAACAGCTCCGCGCCGTCCTTTTGCGGGACCGGGCGTTCGACGCCGTCGAGGAAATGGACCAGCCCGGCTGTGACCCCGCCCGCCTGGAGCGCACCTATGCCCAGTTCGCCATCGTCAACCGTGCTGTCGCCGGGTGGCGCGGCATCTACCAGGCGCGGCTGCGGCCGCGGCTCTCTCCAGACTCCGCCACGTCCCTGCTGGACATCGGGTGCGGCGGCGGCGATGTTCCGGTGCTGCTCTCGCGGTGGGCCGCCCGGGACGGGCTGCGCCTCAAGATCACCGGCATTGACCCGGATCCGCGGGCGGGCCTGTTTGCCCGGGACCGTCATGCCGCGGCGGACGTCACGTTCCGGCAGGCCACCGCTGCCGAGATGCTCGCAGAGGGCCGCCGGTACGACGTCGTTGTGTCCAACCATGTGCTGCACCACCTTGACGGGCTGGGCGCGTTCCTTGCCGAATCGGCCATGTTGTCCCGCGGCACGGTGATCCACAACGACATCCGCCGCAGCCCCGTAGCCTATGCGCTCTTCTTTGCCGGCTCCTGGGTGTTCCCCGGGTCCTACATCCGGCAGGATGGGCTGACCTCGATCCGGCGCAGCTATACCGCCGCGGAGCTGGCCGCCGCGGCTCCCCCGGGCTGGACGGTTGCCCGCCACGCGCCGTTCCGGAACCTGCTGCTGTACGCCCCCGACGGCACCCACCCGGACAGGCCCGCGGCTCATGGCTGACGTGCTGATCATCGGCGCGGGGCCGGTGGGGCTGTTCATGGCTGCACTGCTGCTGCAGGAGGGCGTCGAAGTGCAGGTCCTCGAGCAGCGGAGCGCCCCGGAACCCCGTTCGCGTGCCATCGGCATCCACCCGCCGGCGCTTGCCGCGCTTTCCCGAACCGGCGTGGCCGAGGCCCTGGTTGCCGACGGCGTCCAGATCCGCCGCGGCGTCGCCCTGGCGGGCGGGAGACACCTGGCCGAGATGTCCTTCGCCGGCGTCTCGGAGCACTTTCCGTTCATCCTGTCCCTGCCCCAGGCCCGCACTGAGGCGGTGCTGGAACGGCGCGTCAGCGAACTCGACGGCGGCGCGGTGAACCGTGCCGTCCGCCTCATCCGACTCTCCGACGACGGCGTCCGGGTCGCCGCGGACGCCGAATCCCCGGGGGGCGCCGTCCGTTACACGGCGCCGCTGGTCATTGCCGCCGACGGCGTGCGCTCCACGGTGCGCGGACTGCAGGGCATCGGCCTGCGCGTGAGGGTGTACCCGGACAGCTACCTCAT
>JBKPJW010000316.1:0-9280 GCA_046730875.1 Actinomycetota bacterium
GGCTTGAGGGGATGGGAGGCGGCAACTCCCCGGATGATTCGGGGGAGGACCCGCGCTTCTTGCGGGCTGGTCGAGGGGGTGTTAGACCCTGGTCAGCTCGGGGGAGGTAAGTTTTCCGTCGCGCATGGTGGCTACCGAGTCGGTCAGCGGGACAAATTCCGTGTCGTGGGTGACCATGACGGTGGCGACCATGAAGTCGTCGGTGACGCGGCGCAGGAGCCGGACGATGGAGTCGCTGCGTTCGTGGTCCAGGGCCGCGGTTGGTTCGTCCACGAGCAGGACCTTGGGGTCACCCATCAGGGCGCGAGCGATGTTGACTCGCTGGCGCTGGCCGCCGGAGAGCTGGTGCGGCCGCTTGTCCGCACTGGAACTGAGCCCGACGACGGCGAGCAACTCCGCGGCTTTGGCGCGGGCGGCTTTGACGGAAGTTCCGCGCAAGTGGTCGCCGATGATCAGCTGTTCGGCGGCAGTCAGAGACGCGAGGAGGTTCGGCTGCTGAAAGATGATGCCGATCTTCTCGCGCCGCAGCGCCGTGAGGTCTTTGTCGCGGAGCCCGGTGGCGTCGATACCGTCGATCAGCACCAGTCCTCGGGTGGGGCGGACGAGAGTGGCGGCGGCGGCCAGAAGGCTGGATTTGCCGGAACCGGAGGGCCCCACGAGCGAGATCATCTGGCCGGCCTGGACTGTGAGGTTCACGGTGTCCAGGGCCTTGATGGTTCCGTCCCCGTCCCGGTATTCGAGGGTGACGTTGATGAGGTTCAGGGGGCTGGAGGACATGAGGTTACTTCCTTTGAGGATGTGCTCGGGACGGCTTCTGGGGCGGGGCCGCGGACGGACCGGTCGGGGCACGGAGGGCTTTAGTTCCCGCCGAGGGCAATGAGGGCGTCGACCTTGGTGACGCGGCGGACGGCCAGGGCAGCGCCGGCCAGGCCGAGGGCGATGATGCCGCTGATGGGCAAAAGCGTCGTTGCGGGGTTGACCAGGAAGGGGGCTGCCTGGGATGCGAAGAAGCCGCCTAGGATGCCGATCCCGCCGCCGAGTCCGGCGCCTGCGAGCAGGACGATGGCTGCCTGGGTGATGGCGTCGCGGAGGACATAGCCGCCGGAGGCCCCCATGGCTTTGAGGACCGCGATGTCGCGGGTCCGCTGCACGGTCCAGACGGTCAGGAAGGCCACGATGACCAGTGCGGAGATGCCGTAGAGGAAGGCCTGCATCAGGGTCAGGGAGCCGTTCTCGCTCTTATAGGAGCCCAGGGCCTGGAAGGATCCGGTGCGGGATGCGCTGACCGTGTGGGCTGCGGTGTTGGCGGCGGCTTCGTCGACGATGGCTCCGTCCTCGTAGGTGATTGCGGCAACGGTTCCGAGCTGCTCCGGGTCGGTGAGGTGGGCAAGTTGGGCCCAGGCGGGAAGCGCGGTCCAGACGACGCTGGTGTGGGAGTACCACTGGTCTTCGACCACGGCGCTGATTGTCAGTTCGGTTCCTCCGACGCTGGCTTGATCTCCGATGTCCAGTGAAAGTGCCGTAGCCACGGATTTGCCGATCACGACGGTGTCGGCGGTAACGCGGGAGGGCGCCAGGTGCCCGTCGGGTGCGACTCCGAAGACGGCGACGTTGGTGGTGCCGGTACCCGCCCCGGTCTCCGCTGCCACGGCCTGGAAGCGGGTCTGGCTGATGCCCAGTGCTTCGGCGTTTTGAACGCCAGCCCGGTTCTTCCAGCTGTCGAGCTGCGCGGCGGTGACTTCGCTTTCGGTGAAGGAGGCCTTGGGCTCGTTGGTGCCAGGAGCGCCAAAAGCGATGCTGTCCACTGCCCTGGAGGCGACGCCGCTGCCATTGACTGCGCCGAGTTTGTCTATGGCCGAGGTCGACTGGTCACCGAGGCCAGCCGTCAGTCCCGAGAGCATGACGAGCAGTAGGGTGATCAGGGCGACGACGCCGCCCATCAGGGCGAACCTGCCCTTGGCAAAACGGATATCGCGGATAGCAAGAAACACGTTCTTCTTCTTTCAGTGGATGATGCTGGAGCCGGAAGGCCCTGATATCCACTCTCCCGCGGGCCGGTGCCTGCGCCATCGTGCGGTCGGTTGATGGGCGGCGGAAGAATGGTTGATCCCCGGGTCGACCATTTGGTTGATCCGTCCTCGTCCGGACACGAATAAGCTGATCCAATGCCTGCCACAGATTCCCTCCTTTCCCTGGACGGCACCGGTCCTTTAAAACAGGATGACGCCCTGCTCAGCGGCTTGGACGCTGCACCCTCCGTTGCGATCCTGCACGTCCTGAGAGTGACTCTGCACGTTGGCTTCGCCGCCCTGCTCGGTGTGGCTGTCCTGAGGCTGCTGGCAACGGCCGGGGCGGACCCCCTGCACTATGTCTGGGCCGGGGCCGCCGTTGTTCTTGCCGGGGTCTACCTGACCGGAACGATCCTGGAAAAGCGCTTCGCCGCCGGCGGCACAGAATTCGACCCCCGCGGCTACGGTGTCCTGTGGCTCGGAATCGTCACCGCCCTGTGGGGTATCCTGCTCGCCGGGAGTGCCGACTTCGCCTGGCTGGCGTTCCCACTCTTCTTTCTCCACCTGCACCTGCTGCCGCGACGGATTGCGTTGCTGACGATCGCGTTGATGACGGCTGCGGTGATTGCCGCCCAATGGACTGCCAGCGGGCACCCCGTCCCCCATGTGGCGGTCGTTCTGGGCCCGCTGTTCGGTGCGGCCTTCTCTGTCGTTACCGGGCTGGCCTACCTCGCGCTCTACCGCGAGGCGGAGAACCAACGCCGTGCAGCCGATGAACTCCGGCGTACCCGTGCGCAGTTGGCAGCGTCCCAACACAACGCGGGGGTCCTGGCCGAGCGCGAGCGGCTGGCCCGGGAAATCCACGACACCCTCGCCCAGGGCTTCTCGAGCATCGTGCTGGTAGCCCGCGCGGCGGAAATATCGCTCGCCAACGGCGATACGGCCACCGCTGCCGCACGCTTCGCGCTGGTGGAGCAGACTGCCTCGGAGAACCTGGCAGAGGCCCGGAATTTCGTCCGCGGATTGTCCTCCCCGCAACTGCAGGAAACCTCGCTGATCGAGAGCCTGCGCCGACTCTGCGAGAGTTTCGAAACCAGCGCTGCTGCCCGTGGCCTGGGGTTGCGATGCCGGCTCGAACTCGACGGCGGCCCCGTGGAGCTGCCGCAACCGTACCGGGTGACCTTGCTCCGGGCCGCGCAGGCCAGCCTCGCCAACGTGAGGGACCACGCGAAAGCCAGCAACGCCGTCGTGACTGTCGCCTTTCTCGGCAGCAAAGTCACCCTGGACATCTATGATGACGGTGTCGGCTTCGACCCCGCCGGATTGAGCGCTCATATGGACACCCGTCCGGATGGGAGCGGGTTCGGGATCCGGTCATTGCAGCAACGGGTGACCGCGCTCAACGGCTCTCTCGAGCTCGAATCAGCACCCGGGGAAGGGACGGTAGTTGCCGTCCGTCTGCCCCTGGAGGACATGCCTGAGATGGAAGAACAATGAACGAGATCCGTATCCTGCTCGTCGATGACCATCCCGTGGTCAGGGCCGGGCTGCGGGCCATGCTCACCGCATTCGAAGGCATATCAATAGCAGCCGAGGCTGCCGACGGCGACGCAGCGCTCAAAGAACTGCAACGGCTACAGATTCTGGGTGACCCTGTGCACGTCGTGCTCATGGATCTACAGATGGGCGCCGGCATGGACGGAGTCACTGCCACGTCGCAGATCAGGCTGCTGGAGAATCCTCCACCGGTCCTGATCCTGACCACATACGACACGGACGCGGACATCCTCGCCGCCGTGGAGGCCGGGGCCAGCGGCTATATGCTGAAGGACGCCCCTCCTGAACAGATCTACCAGGCCGTACTGGCCGCCGCCGTCGGCGAGACGGCACTGGCGCCGAGAGTTGCTGCCCTGCTTATGGGCCGAATCAATAATCCCGCCCCGGCCCTCACGCTGCGGGAGGTCCAGTTGCTCGAATTGCTGGCGACGGGGCTTTCCAACCGCTCCATCGCAAAACAGACCTTCATCTCCGAGGCAACTGTAAAAACCCATCTTGTACACATCTACAGCAAACTCGGTGTGGACAACCGCACGGCAGCTATCGCTGCTGCAACCCAGCGCCGCATCATCAGGTTCCCCGGACAGCAGGCGTGACAGCCAGCACTGCGCCAGAGCCCACAGCCGAGGGACTTCGTTCCTGCGCCGTGACCTTGGACTCCTTGTCTGCGTCGGAGGAATAGCGGGGACCGCGGGGACCTTGTACTGACCGGGGCGTCGACCACCGGCTGCCTCCGCGAAAGGACTTCCTTGCCCTATTCTTTTATCCCGTTCACCATGCGCGCTACCGTCCGCGAAGACCACAAGCGTTCGTTCCGCACGGACATAGAGCGTCTTACGGCCGGCCATCGTGGGTGGGCGCCGCTGGATGTGGTCAAATCGACCGCTACCCAGGCGCTGCTGCACGGAGCGATTGCGCAAAGCGTTCACACCGCCACTGATGCGAGCCTTGCGCGTTACCTCCAGGACCGCCTTGTGGCCGATAACGACATCCATCTGGATATCACGGTCTGCATCGGGCGCTAGCCGCTAACAGAAGCCCCGGACCATGCAGGTCCGGGGCTTTCCCATGAGTTCGAACAGCGTGCCGGTGCTGTACTCGGAGGGGCGGGACCAGATGGCTATTCGGTGCGCTGCCTGGATGCTGGTCCGGAGGAGTGGAACGCCGGCCGGGACGGCGACGCGCACCGTGCCTTGTCTTTGATGAAGTCGCGGTCTGCCTCTGATAGCAGTGAGGTGCCGTGCCTGTCGTGGTCCGCTGTTCCGCCCGTCTCCTGACGGATGATTGAGGTTATGGTTCGCGGCAGGATCATGCATCCCGGGTTGTCGGTGAGCCACTGTTGCGTGGAGGGACTGAGCCTGTCCCAATTGTCCCTGATGTCCATCTCCATTGATGAAACCTTCCTGGCTGCGCTGGCGCGGGTGCCCTTCTAGGGCGAGCGGTCGCGCTCAGCCTACGCCGATGGACTGGACGTGGGAAGACATCCGGGATCGGCGCAATGTCGAGTCATCTACGGCCTCTCCGCGTCCTCCGGCTCTTCCGCTTCGCCCAGTCCACGGGCTGCGAGAGCCTCGCCGGTCTGCCGGGCGAAGGCCACCGTAGTAATGAACACCGGAAGCACCAGCGCCCTGGGATTTCGTTCGAGCCCGCGGGCCCGGGCGGAGTCCCGCACGTCCGCGTAGGCTCCGGCGATGAACGGGATGCTGCGGAGCATGATGGCAATGGTCAGGGCGAAGCGTTCAGGGTCCGCACCGAAACGCCGGAACGGCCGGGCCAGGGAGGCCACGCCGTCGAGCAGCGCCTGCACGGGCGTTGTGGCGGTCAGGATTGAGGCGGCGACCACGCAGACCAGGACGTTCAGCACGATCCTCGCGGCGGTCGGAGCGCCCAGCTGCCACCACTGGAAGAGGCCGATCGCCAGGAGAACCGGAAGAACCGGGCGCACCGCACGATACAGCCGGGCCGGACCCGCCCCGCTGAGCAGGAACAGCCCGCACAGAAGGGCCAGCACGGCCAGGGCCACGGCCCAGTCGGCGATCAGGAACGACGCCATGCCGCATCCCACGACCAGCAGGAACTTCAGCCACAGCGGTGTCCGGTGGATCAGGGACGAGCCCGGCACATACATGACCAGGAGGAAGCCGTGGCCGCTCACGCCTGGAACCCGCCGCCAGCCCGACCGCCGCCGGTCACCGAATCGTCCGCGAGCCCGTTGCCCGCTGCCGGCAGGCCCGCAGCGCTCAAGGCACGGTAATGTTCGACGGCGGCGGCCGGCCCGCCGTCGAACACAACAGTCCCGGCGTCCACCACCAGGACGCGGTCCATGTCCAGGGCGAGCTCGAGGTCATGGGTGGAGAGAATGACCTGTTGGCGGAGTCCGGCCAGCGTGCGGCGCAGGAGTTCCCGGTTGCGGAGGTCCAGCAGTGTGGACGGCTCGTCCAGGACCAGCACCTCGGGGTCCACGGCCAGGACTGCGGCCAGGGCCAGGAGCTGCCGTTCCCCGCCGGAGAGCTCGTAAATGCTCTGGTCTGCCAGGGGGAGGATGCCGAACCGGTCAAGGACCGCCTCGGCGCGGGCACGGCGCTCCGTGGCGTTGCGGATGGAACGGCGCAGCGAGAGTTCCACATCTTCGCGTCCGGTGGGCATGACGAGCTGGGAGAGCGGATCGGTGAAGACAAAGCCCACGCGGCGTCGGACCTCGCGCACGGCACGGACAGTATCTGCACCGCCGACTCGAACCGTGCCCTCGCTAGGTGTCACGAGCCCGTTGAGGAGCCGCAGGAGCGTGGACTTGCCCGAGCCGTTGGCCCCGATCACTCCGATCCGCCGTTCCGTGAGGTCCAGCGACAACTCCTGGAGCAGGGTCTTGGGCGCCGGCCGTCCGTCGACCGGCACCCGCACCGCCACCCGGTCCAGGACGATGTTGCTCACGGGCGGGCGTCGGCGGTCCGGACGCGGCGGAGCAGCAGATCCGGGAAGGCCTTGTGCAGGGCGAGGGCGATGCTGATGGCCAAAACGTTCTTGATGATGTCCCCGGGGTAGAACGCGAGGTCCGCCAGGAAGGCCTTGGAGAAGTCGAGCTTGGCGTTGACCATCATGCCCAGGATGCCCAGGCCGTGGACAAACACAATGCTGCTCACCATGGCGGCGGCAAACAGGAGGACAGGACGCAGCTTGCCGGTGCGGGTGGCGGTGCGCCGAAGCACGACGACGGTTAGGCAGCCTACCGCTGTGGCGGCCAGCAGGAATCCGATGATGTAGCCCGCGGAGGGCCCGGCGAGGACGCCGAGACCGCTGCGTCCGCCGCTAAAGATCGGCAGGCCGGCGAAGCCCAGGAGCAGATAGAGGCCGACGGCGGCGAAGGCCCGGCCCGGGCCGAGGGCCAGGCCCGTGAGCATGACGGCAAGGGTCTGCAGGGTGATGGGTACGCCGAGTCCGCCGACGGGAATGGCGGCGATCAGCGCGGAAGCGGCCACCAGGGCGGCGAAGACGGCGATGAGGCCCAGGTCGGTGGCGTTCCAGCGGCTCCGGCGGCGCGGCGCTGTGGTTGTGGCGGGATGGTCGGTCTGCGTCATGGTGTTCCTGTCGGGTGCTGCGGCGGATGTCGGGATCGTAGTTTTGACTGTACGGTCGCGGCGGTTCGGGTTTTTTGTAGACGCCCTACTAACCGGCGGCCCGGAAGCTGGAGGGCCCCGCCAACGAAGGCCGCCGCCGCCCGGACGGGCGGCCGCCCGGCGTCGGGGGAGCCCATGTCATGGAGCGGGGGCGGTGCCGGTAGACTTGTAGAGGCCGTGCTCTCGCACCGTCCTGCCCCGGCCCCGCCCAGACTCCACCCGTTGTGCCGCGGCATTCCCTGTTGTGAAAGGCCTTAGCTGCATTGATTACCGTCCAGGATCTCGAACTGCGCGCCGGCGCCCGCCTCCTCATGGACCAGGTGAGCTTCCGGATCGACAAGGGAGACAAGATCGGTCTGGTCGGCCGTAACGGTGCAGGCAAGACAACGCTGACCCGGGTGCTCGCGGGAGAAGGCCTGCCCGCCGCAGGCAAGGTAACCCGCACCGGCGAAATCGGCTACCTGCCGCAGGATCCGCGCACCCCGGACATGGAGCAGCTCGCGCGGGACCGGATCCTGTCCGTCCGCGGCCTGGACATTGCAGTCGGCAAACTCCGCGTGGCCCACGAAGAAATGGCCAGCGAGGACGCCGCCGTCCAGCGCAAGGCGATGAACCGCTATGACCGTCTGGAATCGGAGTTCCTGGCCGCCGGCGGGTATGCGGCCGAAGCCGAGGCGGCGGCGATCTGTTCGAACCTCGCCCTGCCCGACCGCCTGCTGAACCAGCCGCTCAAGACCCTTTCCGGTGGGCAGCGGCGCCGCGTGGAGCTCGCCCGCATCCTGTACTCGGATGCCGAAACCATGCTCCTCGACGAGCCCACCAACCACCTCGACGCCGACTCCATCTCCTGGCTCCGTGAGTTCCTCAAGAACCACCAGGGCGGCCTGATCGTGATCAGCCACGACACCGAACTGCTCGAAGCCACGGTGAACAAGGTTTTCCTCCTGGATCCCAACCGCGCCCAGATCGACTTCTACAACATGGACTGGAAGCGCTACCTTACCCAGCGCGAAACGGACGAGCGCGCCCGCAAGCGGGAGCGCGCCAACGCGGAGAAGAAAGCCCAGGTCCTCTTCGACCAGGCCAACAAGATGCGCGCCAAGGCCACCAAGGCCGTCGCCGCGCAGAACATGGCCAAGCGTGCCGAACGTCTGCTGGGCGGCCTCGAAGCCGTGCGGGCGACCGACCGCGTGGCAGCCCTGCGCTTCCCGGATCCCTCACCCTGCGGCAAGACCCCGCTCACCGCGGATGGGCTCAGCAAGTCGTACGGCTCGCTGGAGATCTTCACCGACGTCGACCTCGCGATCGACCGCGGCTCGAAGGTGGTCATCCTGGGCCTCAACGGCGCCGGCAAGACCACGCTCCTGCGGATGCTCGCCGGCGTCGACAAGCCCGACACCGGCGAAGTCGTTGCCGGCCACGGCCTGAAAGTGGGCTACTACGCCCAGGAGCACGAGACGCTCGACGTGGACCGGACGGTCCTGCAGAACATGCGCTCATCCGCGCCGGACATGAACGACGCGGAAGTCCGCAACATCCTGGGTTCGTTCCTGTTCTCCGGCGACGACGTCGACAAGCCGGCCGGTGTGCTCTCCGGCGGCGAGAAGACCCGGCTGGCGCTGGCCACCATCGTGGCCTCAAGCGCGAACGTGCTGCTCCTGGACGAGCCCACCAACAACCTGGACCCCGCCAGCCGCGCCGAAATCCTCGGGGCCCTGAGCAACTACACCGGCGCCGTCGTGCTGGTAAGCCACGATGAAGGTGCCGTCGAAGCGCTGAACCCCGAGCGCGTCGTGCTGCTGCCCGACGGCATCGAGGACCACTGGAACGAAGATTACCTGGACCTGATCACGCTGGCGTAAACCCGCCCAACTAGCTCGCAGCAGGGGCCGTTCTGGGCGTCCAGAACGGCCCCTGCTGCGAGTCAGTTGGGCTAGCGGACGGGCATTTCTTCGGCGCCGGTGATCCGGTGCAGGGTTTCGTAGCTGATGGAGAACATCGAGTTGTGATCGCCTGCCCCTGCCCAGAGCACGGGGTGGACCGCCAGGGACTGGTCCAGGACGGTGCGGATCTTTTCCGGGTGTCCCACCGGCGCTACTC
>JBKPJW010000317.1:0-12909 GCA_046730875.1 Actinomycetota bacterium
ACCTTCTTGCAACGGTGGTGGCGGCCCCGCTCACACGGTGCCCGCCCCTACTTAAACGGTATGGGCTATAGGTACATGCTACTTCGCGCAGCCTTGTAGCTCTAACTTCTGACGTAACCCTCTGATCCCGCCGGATGTTCCCCGGGAACGAATATGGGCTCCGGGTGGCTAGAGCGCACCGTCTTCGTTGAGACGCGCCAGCAGCAGCGCCTCGGCGATGATCGCGTTGCGGAAGTCGCCGAGGTGCAGCGATTCGTTGGCGCTGTGGGCGCGTGAATCGGGATCCTCCACCCCGGTCACCAGGATCTGGACGTCCGGATAGAGCTCCATCAGGTCCGCGATGAACGGGATGGACCCGCCGATCCCCATTTCGACGGCGGGCACACCCCAGGCCTCGCCGAGCGCCCACATAGCCATGGTGGCGGCCTTGGAGCTGGTGTCGGTCAGGAAAGAATTGCCGCTCTCCCCCGGCGTGAACACCACCTGCGCGCCGAACGGCGCATTGTCTTCGACGTGCCTGCGGACAGCATCCATGGCCGCGGCGGGATCCTGCCCGGGGGCCAGGCGGAGGCTGAACTTGGCCCGGGCACGCGGCAGCAGGGTGTTGGAGGCCACGTCCACAGCGGGGGCGTCAAAGCCGATGATGGACAGCGCGGGCTTGGTCCACATGCGCGAGGCAATGCTCCCGGTTCCGGCGAGCTTCACGCCATCGAGCACTGACGCGTCGGCACGGTACTGCGCCTCGGTGAGGTCAACGGCCACGTCGTCGCGGCTGACCAGGCCCTTTATTGCGACGCTGCCGTCGGCGTCGTGGAGGGTCGCGATCAGGCGGGCCAGCAGCGTCGGAGCGTCCAGCACCGGCCCGCCGAACATTCCCGAGTGCACCGCATGGTCCAGGACCCTGACCTCGATTGTGCCGTCCACCAGGCCGCGCAGGCTTGTGGTCAGGGCGGGGATGCCCACTTTCCAGTTGCTGGAGTCGGCCACGACAATCACGTCGGCGCGCAGCAGTTCGCGGTGGGCCTCCAGGAACCGCCGGAACGTCGGGGAGCCGGCCTCCTCTTCGCCCTCGAAGAAGAACGTCACGCCCAGCCCCAGTTCGTCCCCGAGCACGCGCGTCACCGCGGCGTAGGCGGCGATGTGGGCGAGGATACCGGCCTTGTCATCGGCGGCACCGCGGCCAAAGAGCCGCCCGTCGCGTTCGACGGCGGTGAACGGTTCGGTGTCCCACAGCACCAGGTCACCGGTGGGCTGGACGTCGTGGTGGGCGTACAGCAGCACCGTCGGCTTGCCCGCGGCGGCCGGGCGGCGGGCGACGACAGCGGGCCCGCCGGGCGTCCCGTCTTCCTTGTCGCAGCGCAGGATCCGGACGTCGTCGAAACCGCTGGCCCGCACGAGGGCCGCGACGGCGTCGGCGCTGCGGTTCAGCGGGGCAGGATCGAAGCTCGGCCAGGCGATGCCCGGAATGGCGACAAGGCCTTTGAGCTGGGCAATCGTTTCGTCGAACGATTCGGTCACGGCCGAGCGGAGGGCTTCGGCATCGATAGCGCCGTCGTGGTCCAGGGCCGTCTGCGGGTTCCCCGCGGTTGATGAAGTCATGGCCAAAACACTACCCGTGCTCTGAATCACTACAAACAGCGTCATAGCCGGGCGGATGCCGTGTGCGCCGGGTCTCGGGCGGGCGTCTGCGGGGTATTCTTTAGGGGTGTTTGGACGTAAAAAAGAAGCGCCAACGGCGCAGGACGTAGTTGACCAACAGGCAGCCGAGGCAGCAGCCCGGGGCGCCGTGACCGGCAAGGGCGCACCCACGCCCAAGCGCAGCGCACAGGTGGCAGCCCGCAAGCGGCCGCTCGTGCCGGAGGATCGCAAGGCTTCCAAGGCGGCCGAACGCGCCGCCGTGGCCGAGCAGCGGCTCAAAATGCGGCAGGCCATGGACAGCGGTGACGAGAAGTTCCTGCCCTTGCGGGACAAGGGCCCGCAGAAGCGCTTCGCCCGTGACTACGTCGATGCCCGCTTCAGCCTGGGCGAGTACCTCATGTTCGGCGCGCTGCTGTTCGTGATCATCTCGCTGCTCGTACCGGCCTCCAGTGAACAGATGATCTACGTCCTTGGCGGCTTCTGGGTTATGTTCCTCGCCGTCTTCGTGGACGTCTTCATCCTCTCCCGCAAGCTCAAGAAGCGGCTCGGCGAAAAGTTCGGCGAGGTGGAGCGCGGTACCGTCTGGTACGGCTCCATGCGCTCCCTGCAGTTCCGCCGCCTGCGCCTGCCCAAGCCGCAGGTCAAGCGCGGAGAGTTCCCCGCCTGATCATCCGCCCCTAGGATTCTTCAATCGCGAAGCCCCCGGCAGCCGTGCTGCCGGGGGCTTCGTGGTCCGGCCAGGGGGTCAGCGGCGGCTGGGGTGCTTGGCCAGCAGGCGGTTGATGCGGGCCGCCCAGAAGGGTCCTTCGTACAGGAAAGCCGTGTAGCCCTGAACCAGGGTGGCGCCGGCGTCCAGGCGTGCCTGCACGTCCTGCGCGGTTTCGACCCCGCCCACGGAGACGAGGGTCAGCGCGCCGCCCGTGGCGGCCTTGAGCCGGGTCAGGACCTCAAGGGACCGCTGCTTCAGGGGTGCCCCGGAAAGACCGCCGGCTCCGCACGCCTCGACTTTGTCCGGGCCGGAGGTGAGTCCGGTGCGGGCGATGGTGGTGTTGGTGGCGATGATGCCGTCCAGCTTCAGGTCCAGCGCCAGCCGCGCGACGTCGTCGATGTCCTCATCGCTGAGGTCAGGCGCGATCTTGACCAGGAGGGGAACGTGGCGGCCTGCGGCCTTGTCCGCTTCCTGGCCCACTGCGCTCAGCAGAGGCCGGAGGGTCTCCACGTCCTGGAGCAGGCGGAGGCCGGGGGTGTTGGGTGAGCTGACATTGACCACGAGATAGTCGGCCGCCGGGGCGAGGCTGCGGGCGCTGATCAGGTAGTCCGACACGGCGTCCTCGAGCCCGACCACCTTGCTCTTGCCGATGTTGACCCCGATGACCGGCCGCACACCGGAGTGGTGCAGCTGCAGCGCGGCCCGGGCGGACTTGAGGCGCGGGGCCACCGCTGCGGCGCCATCGTTGTTGAACCCCATGCGGTTGATGACGGCCCTGTCTTCGACGAGGCGGAACAGCCGCGGTGCCGGGTTGCCCGGCTGTGCCTGACCGGTAATCGTGCCGACTTCCACGTGGCCGAATCCGAGCTCGGTCAGCGCCTCGATGCCGTGGCCCTCCTTGTCGAAGCCGGCGGCGAGTCCGAACGGCGAGGGGAAGGTCAGGCCGAACGCCCGGGTCTGCAGGGAAGCCGCCGGGGCGGTGACCTTCTGCAGCAGCCGTCCGGCGCCGCAGCTGTGGGCCACCCGGATGGCCTTGAAGCCGATCTTATGGGCGCGTTCGGCGTCCATCCATGAGAAGGCCAGCCGGAAGAATGTGGGATATACGCGCATGCCTCTAGTTTTCCGGTTCCGCCCGTCCAGACCAAACCAGCACCGGCGCACGCCCGATGTGACCGCCGATGTGACTGCGGTTGTGACTGCGGATGCCGCCGATGCCGCCGGCCCGGTCTCGGCTGCAGCAGCGCCGGGGCGCGTTAATATGAAGCCATGACCAGCAATGATGGCGGACAGCCTAGGGTGTTTGCGGCATAGGCAGCAGCGCAGGAGGAAAGTCGATGCAGTGGCGGACCGACATACTGGGGGATGATTTCCAGGCGTGCGCGTTCGAGGCTGCCGGCCCTGACGGGGTGCTGCGGACTGCCACCCTGGTCCGCCACACCCCCCTCGGACCTGTCCCGGCCGTGCAGGAAGCCGGAGCTGCGGAAGAAGGGGCGGCTGGAACCGGGGCGCCCGGGGCGCGGCCGGGCCGCGCCGTGCTCTTCCTGCACGGCTGGAGCGATTACTTCTTCAACGAGGAACTCGCGGAGTTCTGGGCCGGGCAGGGATTCGAGTTCTTCGCCCTCGACATGCACAACCACGGCCGGAGCCTGCGGCCGGGCACCCACGGCGGCTACGTCACGGACCTGGACAACTACGACGCCGAAATCACGGCAGCGATCGGCATCATCGGCTCGCTCCGGGTCGGCGCCGCCGCACCGCAGCTGACGATCATGGGCCACTCCACCGGTGGCCTGATCGCGGCCCTGTGGGTGGATCGGCACCCCGGGGTGGCGTCGCAGCTGGTCCTGGACAGTCCGTGGCTGGAGGTGCACGGCAGCCCGGCCCTGCGCCGGGCCGC
Organism: Actinomycetota bacterium; assembly: GCA_046730875.1. Taxonomy (GTDB): domain Bacteria; phylum Actinomycetota; class Actinomycetes; order Actinomycetales; family Micrococcaceae; genus Arthrobacter. Next base: position 4,245 of record JBKPJW010000317.1, read on the forward strand.
GCGGACCATGGTGGAGCCGTTCGCCAGGTTCTGGCCCGAGTCCGTGATCCGGCTACCCGAACGCGCCTTCTACTGGCGCAGCATCAGCAACGCGGCGGAGGGCGAATGGGCCCTGGACGACGCCTACCGCCCGCCGCGCGCCTTTCCGGTCCGCGCCGGCTGGCTCAGCGCCGTGCTCGCCGGGCAGTCCAGGGTGGCCCGCGGCCTGAACATCGGGGTCCCCATCCTCGTGCTCATCTCGAGCGCCAGTGCCAACGGGATGTTCTGGAAGGAGTCGATGCGCAGCACGGACGCCGTCCTGGACGTCAACACCATCGCCCTCCGCGCGCTCAGCCTGGGCCGAACCGTCACGGTGGAGCGGATTGACGGCGCCCTGCACGATGTCTTCCTTTCAGCGCCGCGTGTCCGCGCGGACGCCTATTCCCGGCTGACCCGTTGGCTCAAGGCGTACGTGCCGGACTGACGCACGTCAGACGCGAAACCATGACCGCGGCGCGGCGGCGAACCACGAGACGGCGATGAACCGAGACGTAGGCGCTGCGGCGCCCGCGGCTGCTGCCCGCGGCGCCTTGGCCGGCTATCTGCTCAGGTGCCCTGGCTGCCTGTGGCGGGGGCAGCGTCCACCGCCCCACCGTAGCGGCGGTCCCGCTGGGCGTAAATCTCGACGGCGTCCCACAGGGTCCGCCGGTCCACGTCCGGCCACAAGGTATCCAGGAACACGAACTCTGCGTACGCCGATTGCCACAGCATGAAATTGGACAGCCTCTGCTCGCCGGAACTGCGCAGGAACAGGTCAACGTCCGGCAGGTCGGGCTCGTCGAGGAACTTCTGGATGGTCCGCTCGGTAATGGCGCCCGGTTTGAGCCGGCCCTGGGCCACTTCCTCAGCGATCGCGGAGACGGCGTCGGCGATCTCGGCGCGTCCGCCGTAGTTGACACACATGGTCAGGTTGCAGGTGCTGTTGCCCCGGGTGTAGTCCTCGGCCTCTTCGAGTTCGCGGATAACCGAGCCCCAGAGCTTGGGCCGCCTCCCGGACCAGCGGATGCGGACGCCCCAGTCATCGAGCTGGTTCCGCTGGCGGCGCAGCACGTCCTTGTTGAAGCCCATGAGGAAGCGCACCTCCTCCGGGGACCGCCGCCAGTTCTCGGTGGAGAAGGCGTACACGCTGACGTACTCGATCCCCAGCTCGATCGCGCCGGCCATGACGTCCAGCAGCGCCGGCTCGCCCGCCTTGTGGCCCTCGATCCTTGGCAGGCCGCGCTGGTTCGCCCAGCGTCCGTTGCCGTCCATGACGATCGCTACGTGCCGCGGAATGAACTCCGTCGGAATCGCGGGCGGAACAGCCCCGGACACATGCGGATACGGAGCCGTCACCGGGGCCGTCCGCCGCCGGCCGTTGCCCTGCTTTGCCTGGCTCTTCTCCAGGTTCCTTCCCAAGCTTCTTCCCAATGCCACTTCTACGTTCGCTCCACATGTTTGAGGGATTTCAGGACTCGCTCCAGGTGCCACTGCAGGTAGCTGGCCACCAGGCCGGCCGCTTCCCTGCGGTGAACGGACTCCGAGGCATCCGCCGTCGTCCAGTTCCCGGTGAGCAGGGCACCAAGCAGGAGTACAGTCTCCGCCGCCGGCGCCGGAGACCCCGGCGGCCGGCAGGACGGGCAGACCATGCCGCCGAGCGGCGCGGAAAACGCGGTGTGCGGGCCAGAGGCGCCGCACCTGGCGCAGTCGGTAAAGCTGGGCGCCCAGCCCCCGGTCGCGAGGGCGCGCAGCAGGTAGGAATCCAGGATGAGCTCGGAGGCGTGATCGCCCCGACTCAGGGACGCCAGCGCACCGACCAGCAGGTTGTACTGGGCCGTTCCGGCTTCGCCGTCGACGTCGGTGAGCTTCTCCGCCGTCTCGGTCATGGCGGCCGCAACCGTATATCGGCCATAGTCCGCCGCAATGTTTCCGCCATAGGCGCCCTTGGCCACGGCCTGGGTCACAACGTCCAGGGTGCGCCCGGAAATCAGCTGGAGATCGGCCACCATGAACGGTTCCAGCCTGGCGCCGAAACGGCTGCTGGTGCGGCGGACGCCCTTGGCCACCGCACGCACCTGGCCGTGACGCTTCGTCAGCAGGGTGATGATCCGGTCCGCCTCCCCCAGCTTGTGGGTGCGCAGTACGACGGCGTCATCACGGTAGGCGCGCGCTGCGAAGGATTGTTGGGCCACAGTTAATCTTCGCACTGTCTCCGCGGAAACATGGCATGGGCAACGCCCGGCACAGGCGAAGAACACTGCGGGAGACAACACGCGGTGAAGGACACTGCGGGAAAGAACACTGCACCGCCGTTAAAGAACACTGCGCCGCCGGAAAGATCCGGCGGCGCAGTGCTGTCCGCGTCAGCGGTTGCTGGAAGTGCGGGGACTATGTCAGGCGCGGGAGTCCCGGATGGCGCGGTTCACGGCCGAGATCACGGCCTTCAGGGCGGACGTGCTGGTGTTGGCGTCGATCCCCACACCCCAGAGCACCCGCTCCCCCACAGCGCATTCGACGTAAGCGGCGGCGAGGGCACTGCCGCCCTCGGAGAGGGCGTGTTCGCTGTAGTCCAGGACCCGGACGTCCACCCCGTCCTCACGCAGGATGCTCAGCAGGGCTGCGATGGGGCCGTTGCCGGTCCCGGTCCGGCGGACCTGGTTTCCGTCGATCTTCAGCGCGGCGGTCAGCGTCATGTCGCCGTCCTCGTCGGTCTCCGTGCTGATCGAGCCGAGGGCGTAACGCCCCCACTGCCTGTCGGCGGAACCGGAGGGCAGGTATTCGTCCTGGAAGACCTGCCACAGCTGTGCGCCGCTGACCTCGCCGCCCAGGGTGTCGGTCTGCTTCTGGATGACCCCGGAGAACTCGATCTGGGCGCGTCGGGGCAGGTCCAGGCTGTGTTCGTTCTTGAGCAGGTAGGCCACGCCGCCCTTGCCGGACTGCGAGTTGACCCGGATGACAGCCTCGTAGCTCCGGCCGAGGTCCTTCGGGTCGACCGGCAGGTACGGGACCTGCCAGGTGTAGTCGGCGACGTCCTTGCCGACCGCGGCGGCATCCTTTTCGAGGGCCTCCAGGCCCTTCTTGATGGCGTCCTGGTGTGAGCCGGAGAATGCGGTGAAGACGAGGTCCCCGCCGTATGGAGCGCGCTCGGCGACCGGCAGCTGGTTGCAGTACTCCACCGTGCGGCGGATTTCGTCGATGTCGGAGAAGTCGATCATGGGATCGACGCCCTGGACGAACATGTTCAGGCCCAGCGTCACCAGGTCCACGTTGCCGGTCCGCTCGCCGTTGCCGAAGAGGCAGCCTTCGATCCGGTCAGCGCCGGCCAGATAGCCCAGTTCGGCGGCGGCAACGCCGGTGCCGCGGTCGTTGTGCGGGTGCAGGGACAGGATGATGCCCTCCCGCGGGTGCAGGTTCCGGCTCATCCACTCGATAGAGTCGGCGTACACATTCGGGGTGGCCATTTCCACCGTGGCGGGCAGGTTGATGATGACCTGGCGGTCGGCCGATGCCTCAAAGACGTCGGCGATCGCGTTGCAGACGCGGATGGCGTACGCCAGTTCGGTTCCGGTGAAGGACTCGGGCGAGTATTCGTAGGTGATGTGCGTGTCGACGAGGGTTTCCTCGTATTTCTTGCACAGCCGGGCGCCCTGGAGGGCGATGTCCAGGATGCCGTCTTCGTCCTGGTTGAACACCACGCGGCGCTGCAGGACCGATGTGGAGTTGTAGAGGTGGACGATGGCCTGCTTGGCCCCGACCAGGGACTCATAGGTCCGCTCGATCAGGTGTTCGCGGGCCTGGGTCAGCACCTGGATGGTGACGTCATCCGGGATGTGGTTGCCCTCGATCAGCTGCCGGACGAAGTCGAAGTCCGTCTGTGAAGCCGAGGGGAAGCCGACCTCGATCTCCTTGTAGCCCATCCGGACCAGCAGCTCGAACATCTTCAGCTTCCGGGCCGGGCTCATGGGATCGATGAGGGCCTGGTTTCCGTCCCGCAGGTCGACGGCGCACCAGCGCGGGGCCTTGGTGATGACTTTGTCCGGCCAGGTGCGGTCCGGCAGTTCAACGGTGATCTGGTCCTGGAACGGGATGTAACGGTGGACCGGCATTCCTGAGGGCTTTTGTGCGTTTCGCATTACTTATCGGGGCCTTTTCTGTGATTCTTGGTGAAAGGGTGGCCGGGCAACACAAACTCCGCAGCGAGGGTGGGCCTTGCGCTAGATCGCGTCTGAGGCCTCGCCGCGGCAGATAAGGAGAAGGAGTTCTGCGCGCACCATTTCACAGTAACACGGGTGCGTAAGATGAAGGAGCCAGACCACCGCATCGTCCACCATGCAGACCCTGCACCGATCATTCGCTCCGGTGCCGGCCTGCCTCTCAAAGGAGCATACGTGCCACTTTCGGGGATCGACCTGTCCACCATCGACGCCGGCGTCCGCCCGCAGGATGACCTGTACCAGCATGTGAACGGCGGCTGGCTCAATAGCACTGTCATCCCGGACGACCGGCCGCTGGAAGGTACCTTCACGGCGCTGCGCGACGCGTCGGAGCTCGCGGTGAAGGAGATTATTGAGCAGGCCGCCGCCCGCGGCGCAGAAGCCACAGGCATCGAGCGGAAGATCGGGGACCTGTACAACAGCTTCATGGACGAGGCTGCGGTGGAAGCCAAAGGCCTGGACCCGCTCAAGGCCCGGCTGGCGGAGGTGTTCGCCACGACGTCGGTGGCCGGGCTCGTGGCGCTGGCCGGACGGCTTTTCCGCGCCGACGTGTCGGGGCTGTTCTACATCTACCCGGCCCCGGACGCCGGCAGCCCGGACCGGGTCCTGCTCTACACCGGCCAGGGCGGCCTCGGCCTGCCGGATGAGTCGTATTACCGCGAAGAGAAGTTCGCTTCCGTGGTCCAGGCCTACCGCGCCCACGTCCAGGCCATGCTGGGCCTGGCCAACGTGGCCGACCCCGAGGGCGCTGCCGGACGCGTCGTGTCGCTGGAAACCGCGCTGGCTTCGCACCACTGGGACAACGTGACCCTGCGGAATCCGCAAAAGACCTACAACCTGAAGTCCGCCGATGAGGCTGCGGAGCTGTTCCCGCTGCTGGCCGACTGGTTCGACGCCGCCGGCGTCTCGCAGGAAAAGCGCACCGAGCTCGTGATGAGCACCCCCGATTTCTTCTCCGGCGCGGCCTCGTTGCTGGATACCGAACCGCTGGAGACCTGGCAGGAATGGCTCGCCATGCGCGTTGTCAGCGCGGCCGCCCCGTACCTGTCGTCCGCGTTCGTGGACACGAACTTCGCGTTCTACGGCACCACCCTGAGCGGAACGCCGCGGATCAAGGACCGCTGGAAGCGTGGCGTCGCGGTGGTGGAGGCGGCCCTCGGCGAGGCAGTCGGCCAGATCTACGTGGCCCGGCACTTCCCGGAGGGCAACAAGGCCCACATGCAGACCCTCGTGGCCAACCTGATCGAGGCGTACCGGAACTCCATCAACGGGCTGGCCTGGATGGGCGAGGCAACCAAGCTGGAGGCACTCAAGAAGCTGGACTCCTTCCGCGCCAAGATCGGCTACCCGGACAAGTGGATCGACTACTCCGCCGTCGAGGTCGACCCCGCGGATCTGCTCGGGAACGTGGAACGGGCGCACAGCGCCGACGTCGACCGCCACCTCGACGAGGTCGGCAAGCCCGTGGACCGGGAGAAGTGGCTCATGACCCCGCAGACTGTCAACGCCTACTACCACCCGCTGCTCAACGAGATCGTGTTCCCGGCCGCCATCCTGCAGCCTCCGTTCTTCACCGCCGACGCCGACGACGCCGTCAACTACGGCGGCATCGGTGCCATCATCGGCCATGAAATCGGCCACGGCTTCGACGACCAGGGCTCGCAGTACGATGGCAGCGGCCTGCTCCGCAACTGGTGGGGCGAGGAGGACCGCACCGCTTTCGAGGCCCTGGCCGCCAGGCTCGTGGCGCAGTTCGACGCCCTGTCTCCGAGCGCCGCGCCCGGCCACAACGTCAACGGCAAGCTGACCCTGGGCGAGAATATCGGCGACCTCGGCGGACTCGCGATTGCCTACAAGGCCTACCAGATCAGCCTCGACGGGCAGGAACCCCCCGTGCTCGACGGAATGACCGGTGTCCAGCGGTTCTTCGCGTCCTGGGCCGCCGGGTGGCGGCAGGTGATCCGGAGTGAGGAAGCCATCCGCCGGCTGGCGACCGACCCGCATTCCCCGAACGAGTTCCGCACGAACGCGATCGCGAAGAACCTTGACGCCTTCCACGAGGCATTCGGCGTCACGGAGCAGGACGGCATGTGGATGGCGCCGCAGGAGCGCGTCAGCATCTGGTGACCCGGCGGCCGGTGGCCTGTTATCTGCTGGAACCTGGCATCTGCTGAAACCCGGTGTGCGCTGACGACGCCCGCCGGGCACTGAAAAAGGGCCGGCCGCGGGGTTTTCCCCGGGCCGGCCCTTCGCGTTCGCTTTAGCGGCGGCTGACGCCTACTGGGTGATCAGCGCCGGGTTCGCCTGCTGGCAGACCGTGTCGCCGGCTGTCTGGTTCACGATGTCCGCGGGCAGCTGCGTTCCGGCGTCCGCTGTGGGCGTCCCGCTGGCGAAGTCGCTGCCAAGGTACACCTGGACTCCGGCGACACCGGCGGCCGGGAGTACCCGGTCCGGTGCCACGCCGAGCGCGGCAGCGACGTCCGCGGCCACGTCGGCATATTCCGCACCGTAGTAGACCGCCGTCGCCGCGACGGGCTGGGCCGCCAGCTGGCCCACCTGGGCGAAGCCGGCGTCCTTCAGAGTCTGCACGATCTCCTGCGTCCGGGCCGGTACGCCTGAGCCGTTGGCCACCGTGACGGGCTGCAGGGCCTTGTCATACGCCGGTGCTGTGGCACTTGGGGTGGGCGTTGCGCTGGCGCTGGCATCGGGTCCGGCGCTGGGCGTCGCGGTGGGGTCCGTCAGGTCAACATCGTTGCGCATGGCGGCGAACAGCTGGGACGCCCCGGGCTCGGCCAGCTGCAGGCGGTTGGGGTCGGCTTCGGCGGGCACGGTCGGCGTGGCCACGAACGCTACCTTGCCGACGTCGATGTTCTTCAGCCGGTTGCCCACGGTCAGTAGCGTCGGCACCGAGGCCAGGCCGTCGTCGATGGTCAGGTTCTTGGTGATCGCGTCCGCGATGCCGAGCATCCGGGCCGGGTTGCTCAGGGTGCCGTCGTCCTTAATTTTCCGCGTGAGCGAGGACAGGAAGCCCTGCTGGGCCTTGATGCGTCCGAGGTCGCCGCCGTCGCCGAAGGCGTGCCGTGTGCGAACGAACGAAAGTGCCTGCTCGCCCTGGACGGTGGAGGTGCCCTTGGGCAGCCGCAGCTTCGAGTCGGGGTCGTACACGGCGTCGCTGATGCACACCTCCACGCCGCCGACGGCGTTGGAGAGTTCTTTGACGGCGTTGAAGTCGGCCATCATGAAGTGGTCGATCTCCAGGCCGGTCAGTTTGTTGACGGTGTCCACGGCGCAGCCGATGCCGGCCTCGGACATCGCGGTGTTGATCATGACGTTCGTCTGCGCGGGGTACTGCGTATTGGTCTTCGGGTCCGTGCACTGGGGAATGTCCACCAGCAGGTCGCGCGGGAAGCTGACGACGTTCACGCGCTTGTTGTCCGCGGAAATGTCCATGAGCATCATCACATCCGAGTGCCCGTAACCGGTGGAGTCATCGCTGGTGCCGTACTGCGAGTTCTTCCCGTCGCGCGTGTCCGAGCCGAGCACCAGGATCTGCATCCGGTCCGTCGAATCGTTCACGGCAGTTTCGGACTTGATGTTGCCGGCGCTCAGCGGCGCCTTGGTGAGGTTGCCCTGAAGCCGGATAACCCAGTAGGCGCCGAAGGCGATCACGCCCACCAGCATCAAAGCGGTCACTCCCGTCCCGACTTTCAGCCAGAGCGGCGTCCGCCGCACGGCACCGAGGTGGCGGGCCGGCCCCACGGCGGGATCGGCCGTGTGCCGGGCAGCGGCAGCTGACCGGTCCGGCGGGGCGGTTCCGTCGGCACGGTTGTCACGGGGTCGAACCACTTGTTGAGCCTTCCTTCACGAACGGGGAGTCCGCCCATATTAGTGTCCGACTCTGTGAAAATGCCGACGAGCCCGCTCAGTGGAGCGGCGCGGCGAGCCGGTGGCGTAATAAAGGCCCGGCTCAGAAGCCGAGTTTGACGAGCTGCTTCGGATCGCGCTGCCAGTCCTTCGCGACCTTCACGTGCAGGTCGAGGTAGATCCGGGCGCCGAGCAGTGCTTCGATCGCCTTGCGCGCGGTGGTCCCGACTTCGCGGAGCCGGGCGCCACCCTTGCCGATGATGATGGCCTTCTGCGACGGGCGTTCCACGTACAGATTGACCCGGACGTCGAGGAACGGCCGGTCTTCGGGCCGGCCTTCGCGCGGAACGATCTCATCGACGACAACGGCCAGGGAGTGCGGCAGTTCGTCGCGGACGCCTTCGAGGGCGGCTTCGCGGATGAGTTCGGCGATCATCACAGCTTCCGGTTCGTCCGTCAGGTGCCCGTCCGGGTACAGCGGCGGGGACGGCGGCATGTGGCCGATCAGCACATCGGCGACGGTTTTGACCTGGAAGCCGTCCGCCGCGGAGACCGGGACGATGTCCTTC
>JBKPJW010000318.1:0-7812 GCA_046730875.1 Actinomycetota bacterium
CCAGCAGTTCGGGCATGTCGTCGGGGACTGCCAGGATTTCCGCGGCGCTGAGGCCGTCGAGTCCTTCATGGAGCACCCCGGCGAAACCGCGGGTGGTCGGGGCCTCCTTGGGTGCCTTGAAGTAGAGCCTGACGCGCTCCGGCGCGACGCCATCGGCCTGTTCCGTCTCGACGGTGAGGAAGAGCGGTGTCTGGCACTCCACTACCTGCTCCAGCAGCTCCGGGTGGTCCCGCAGCCGCTCCGGAAGTTCCGGAAGTCCGTGCGAGAACTCGAGGAGCAACTGCAGCCGCTCAGCCTCGGTCAGGGCCTGGAAATCGTCGACAATGTCCGCCAGTCCGGCGGGGAGGAGTGCAGTATTCATCACTCCCAGCTTACGCAACGCGCCGATTGTGTCCCAGTCGCGTCGCATCAGCTGTCCCGACCGGTGGCACCGGACCGGTGCCACCGGGCCCTGGCGGCCTGTGCCTCCGGGCCTAGCGGCCGGCCGGAACTGCGCCGCGTTCGGCGCCCTTGACGATCGGGACGCGCACGGCGTTGCCCCATTCGGTCCATGAGCCGTCGTAGTTGCGGACGGTGTCGAAGCCCAGCAGGTATTTCAGCGCAAACCAGGTGTGGCTGGACCGTTCGCCGATCCGGCAGTACGCCACGACGTCGTCGCCTGCCTGGAGTCCGGCCTCGCCGAGGTAAAGGGCCTCGAGCTCGCCACGGTTCCGGTACGTGCCGTCGCCGGCCGCCGCCCGGGCCCAGGGGATGGAGGCCGCGGTGGGGATGTGGCCGCCGCGCAGCGCGCCTTCCTCGGGGTAGGCGGGCATGTGGGTCCGCTGCCCGGTGTACTCCTCGGTCGAGCGGACATCGATCAGCGGCTTGCCGAAGTGGGCCAGGACGTCGTCCTTGAAGGCGCGGATCGGGGCGTCATTGCGTTCGACGACGGGGTAGTCGGCGGGGGTGGCGACGGTGGTTTCAGTGGAGAGCGCGCGGCCCTCCGCGATCCACTTGTCCCGGCCGCCATCCAGGAGCCGGACGTCCTCGTGGCCGAAGAGCGTGAAAACCCACAGGGCGTACGCGGCCCACCAGTTCGACTTGTCGCCGTAGATCACCACTGTGCTGTCCCGGGAGATCCCCTTGGCCGCTGCCAGCGCGGCGAAAGCTTCGCCGTCGACGTAGTCGCGGGTCACTTCGTCGTTGAGGTCCGTGTGCCAGTCAATTTTCACAGCCCCGGGGATGTGGCCGGTCTCGTACACCAGGACGTCTTCGTCGGATTCCACCACAACGAGATTGCCGCCGTCGAGCGCACCTTCCTCGATTGCCGTGGCGAGCCATTCCGTGGACACGAGGCGGTCCGGGTGGGCATAGGCGGAGAATTTCTCGTTCTGCTCAACGGGGTAGGACATTGCGATGGCCTTTCACTGGAACGGTCAGGAGGCCCTGGTGCGGGTAGCGTACGCGGCGCCGGGCCTCTTACAACACTAGTCAGGCGCCCCGGGGAATGCCCCAACGGGTTCACACGGGGAAATGTGGTCTTGCTCACGCCCTCGGCCGGTTCGCACACCCGCACGCGGGCCGGGCCTGCATTGCCGGTATTCTTGCTGGGGACAAATGACCAGCAGAACGGACCACCTTGGTACAGATCGAACAGCTCGCCGCCCGTACGCCGGCAGTTTCCGTGGACCAACTCCTTAACGGGTTCTATCCGTCGCCGCGGTTTGGCGAGGTGTCCTTTGCGAGCTACCGCCCCGATCCCGCCCAGCCCAGCCAGGCCCATGCGGTCCGCACCCTTGAGCATTTCGCGGCAGGCGTGGGTGCGCGCGACGGCGACGGCCTTTTCAAGCGCCTTTTCGGCAAGAAGGACACGTCCCGGGCGGGCATCTACCTGGACGGCGGATTCGGCGTCGGCAAGACCCACCTGCTGGCCTCGCTGTGGCACGCCGCCCCCGGGCCCAAGGCCTTCGGCACGTTCGTCGAGTACACCAACCTCGTCGGTGCGCTGTCCTTCCGCAAGACCGTTGAGGCGCTGAGCCACTACAGGCTCGTGTGCATCGATGAATTCGAGCTCGATGACCCGGGCGACACCGTGCTCATGTCCCGGCTCATGCGCGAACTCGCCGACGCCGGTGTGAAGCTCGCGGCAACATCGAACACGCTGCCGGGCTCCCTCGGCGACGGGCGCTTCGCCGCCGTCGACTTCGCCCGGGAAATCCAGGTCCTGGCGGACCAGTTCGACGTCGTGCGGATCGACGGCGAGGACTTCCGGCACCGCGGCCTGCCGGCAGCGCCCTCGCCGCTGCGTAACGATGACCTGACCCACCACATGCATGCCGAATTCGACGGCAAGACCGTGGCCCGCGATGAGTTCAGCACCCTGATCAACCACCTGGCCGGCGTGCACCCCAGCCGTTACCGGCAGCTGCTGGAGGGGATCGAGGGCGTTGTCTGGAAGAACGTGCACACGATCACCGAGCAGGCCGTGGCGCTGCGGTTCGTGGTGCTGGCGGACCGGCTGTACGACAAAGACGTGCCCATCCTGGCCAGCGGCGTGCCGTTCGACCAGCTCTTCACCGAGGAAATGATGACCGGCGGGTACATGAAGAAGTACTTCCGGGCCGTCTCCCGCCTCACGGCTCTGGCCCGCGAAGGCCAGAATCACGAACCGTCCTAGCGTCCAAGCTCTCCAACTGCAACGCGGGCTCACCTGCCACCCATCCGGATAACCGAACGGGGCGGCAACGGAGCCCGCGTTGCTTCGTTAAGTACCGCTGGGCGACGGGCTGCAATGCGCCGGAGTCGCCCTTAAATGCCGGAGGTGCCGGCGCCGCCTCTCGGCGGGACCGGCACCTCGCTGACGGATCTGGGTCAGAGGCCTGGCTGGCGGGGTGCCCCGGTTACAGGGGGTTCCCCGGCTACGGGGGGCTCGCCGGCTACGGGAGGCTGATCTGCGACGGGAGCCGTCTCCGGCCGGTCGTTCGCCTTGTCCACGAAGTCGGAAGCGCCCCGCTGCACGGCATCGATCTTGTCGGCGTGCTTTCCGCCGGTCTTAGAGTCGACGAAATCGCCGGCCTTTACGATGCCGTCCTTGATGGCTTGTTCGTTGCCACCAATTACTTGCTGAGCCTTGCCCTTTAGATCGTCAAGTAAACCCACGGGCACCTCCCTTCGGTCGCGGAGCCAGATCGCTCCTAGCGTTTTCTACCCTAGCGGGAGGTGGCGGGGGTGCCAAGGGTGTCCGCCCAGAGGGTAAAAGACGCCAAGGCCAGGTGCACAGGGTAGAAGGACCCGTAAAACACAAAAAAAGCAGCTCCGGGGGAGCTGCTTTGTAGTGGGCGATACTGGGATCGAACCAGTGACCTCTTCCGTGTCAGGGAAGCGCGCTACCGCTGCGCCAATCGCCCGCAACCGGAAGGATCCGGAGTGGAGTTGTAATGAAGAGAGCGGACGACGAGATTCGAACTCGCGACATCCACCTTGGCAAGGTGGTGCTCTACCAGCTGAGCTACGTCCGCATTTTAGTCCATGCCGGCTAGGCCGGTGGTGCTGCATCAAGCAAGTTGCCTTGCTCTGGTGGGCGATACTGGGATCGAACCAGTGACCTCTTCCGTGTCAGGGAAGCGCGCTACCGCTGCGCCAATCGCCCCTTGCATCCGGTCGGAACCGGAAACCAGGGTTTTCACCGAGGTGGGTACGGGATTCGAACCCGTGTATACGGCTTTGCAGGCCGCTGCCTCGCCTCTCGGCCAACCCACCGTGTAGACAGGATTCCGAAGAACCTTTGCCGTGACAGTGTCCTGCGAGCGGACGACGAGATTCGAACTCGCGACATCCACCTTGGCAAGGTGGTGCTCTACCAGCTGAGCTACGTCCGCATTGTTGGGCTGCATTTCCGTGCCGCATTCGGCATTTCCTCGCGTTCCAACGAGTAAGAACTCTATAGGAGGTTCCGGGAATCTACAAATCGATACGCGCCGCCCCCCTTTCTATGGCCTTACTTCGTTGAGTTCTAGGGGGTTTTGCGAATTACAGTGCTGTAATTCGCGGCGGATCAACCCCGCGGCTCGAAGCTGGGCCTGGAAGGGTTGCTAAGGCGCAGGGTCCGGTGCTCGGTGTTCTGCGCGGTTACTGCGCGCGTTTGCGGGGAATGTTGCCCGGGACGACTGCGCGGCCTGTTACGGAGGACTCTTATGCAGGCCCATTGCGCAAGGCTATTGCGCGGGACCTTTGCACAGGACTGTTGCGCGGGGCTCTCACACGGGACAATTGAGGAGGATCATTTGCGCGGAAGCTGGCGCGCCGACCGGTGGCGCGCCGGGTTCTCGGAGTCGATTTCAAAAATCCGCGCGGGTGGGCTAGCATTCAATGTCGTTGGGGCGATTGGCGCAGTGGTAGCGCGCTTCGTTCACACCGAAGAGGTCACTGGTTCGAACCCAGTATCGCCCACCAACGAAATGGTCCGTTCCGCTAACTCAGCGGGGCGGGCCATTTTGCTTTTCACCGTTGTCTGACCCCCGTGAAAGAGTCTTCATATGACCGCTCCACTCCTCGCCCACGCCACTGATTATGGCCGGATGTACGCACGCTCCACATCGGCACAATTCTCGGTGCCCTCCATTACTACGGTGATCGGCCAGCAGCCGCACGGCCTGGATGGCTGGTTTGGCTACATGGGCGCCAATAGCCTGGCGCAGGATCCGGAACTCGCCGGCATCCTGGGGAGCCCCGCCAAGCTGCGCCAGGCGGTCAGCCGGGCAGCCAAGGCGGCGGAGTCCTACCGGGACGAGGCTGCGAAGCGTGGCGACCGGGTCCACAACTATTGCGAGCAGGTCGCGCTGCGCGCGCTTGGCCGGCCGCACCAGATGAAGGAAACACGGGAGGCGCTGGCCGCCAACGGTGAGGAAGCCTTCGCGGCACGCTTCGACGAGTGGTGGGAGCTCTTCCAGGTTGAACCCATCGCCCCGGAGATCACCGTGTGGAACAAGACGGTCGGCTACGCGGGCACGCTGGATCTCGTGGCAAGGATCAACGGCCGGACCTGCCTCATCGACTACAAGACCAAGGGCACCAGCCGGGACGGCACGGTCAAGCCGCTGGATGACAAGGTAGTCATGCAGCTCGTGGCCGGTATGAAGGCCGAGGAAAGCCTCGTGGATCCTGTGGCGGGGGAGTGGGAAGCCTGGCAGCACGGCGAATCCCCGATCCTCCTGGCCGTGGCGGTGGGCGCGACGGAAGTCCGGCCGCAGCGGGCCAACCCGGAGGTCCTGAAACACCACTGGTGGAAATTCTGTGCCCTGCGCCGGGTCTGGGAGATGTCGGCCGACACCTCCACCGCCGGAGCGGCCCTGCTCCCGCTGGCGCCCCCGGTGAAGCTCAGCCCGCAGCACTGAACCGGTGACGCGGTGCCGGTGACACGGTGCCCATAGGCTGGGCCGGCGTCGCTGAACAGGAGCCCGGCAGCTGCAACTAAACTGGACCTGATCCCAAGCCGCCCACCGTGAGGACAGACTGCACATGGCCATTTTGAATATCCGCATCATCGGCGATCCTGTGCTGCGCACAGTGGCCGATCCTGTGACGGAATTCGGGCCTGAACTGGCAAAGCTCGTCGCCGATATGACTGAAACCATGGAGGACGTCGAGGGCGCCGGGCTGGCCGCACCGCAGGTGGGCGTGAGCCTGCGCGTCTTCACCTACCGGATCGGCGGCGTGGAAGGCCACATCGTCAACCCGGTGCTGGAGAACAGCGAGGACTTCCAGCCGGACCACGGCGAGGGATGCCTGTCCATTCCGGGCCTCGGCTTCCCCGTCCGCAGGCACCGCCACACCCGCGTGACCGGCGTGGACCTCCATGGCAACCCGGTCACCGTGGAGGGCGAGGGCATGCTGGCGCGCTGCTTCCAGCACGAGACGGACCACCTGGACGGCATCCTCTACACCGACCGGCTCGAAGGCGATGACCGCAAGGCCGCCCTGCGTGCCATCCGCAATGCCAACTACGGCGCCATTACGGAGCAGACAACAACTAAGCGGGCCAAGACTGTCGGAACGAGCTTTGGCGGGTCCAGCTTCGGAATCACCCCGTGAGGGTTCTTTTCGCGGGAACTCCGGCAGTCGCCGTCCCTTCCCTGAACGCCCTGGTCGACGCAGGCTTCGACGTCGTGGCCGTCCTCACCCGTCCGGACGCCCCGCTGGGCCGCAAACGGGTTCTGACGCCCTCTCCCGTTGCAGCCCGGGCCGCCGAGCTAAACATTGAGATCATCCACGCCGCCAAGGTGGACGCCGAGGTCACCGCCCGCATCGCCGCCGCCGCACCGGATGTTGCGGCGATCGTTGCCTACGGTGGCCTGATTCCCCGGGCGGCCCTCGATGTTCCCCGCCACGGCTGGGTAAACCTGCACTTTTCCCTGCTGCCGGCCTGGCGCGGCGCCGCCCCGGTGCAGCGCGCGGTCATTGCTGGTGACGACGTCACCGGCGCTGTTACCTTCCGTCTTGAGGAGGGGCTGGACACCGGTCCCGTCTTTGGAACACTTACCGAAACGGTGCACCCCGGTGATACGGCCGGCGCCTTGCTGGAGCGGCTGTCCCACAGCGGCGCCGTCCTGCTGGCCCAGACGCTGTCCGCGATCGACGCCGGCAAGGCCGTCGCGCTCCCGCAACAGGGCGAGGTCAGCCTTGCACCCAAACTGAGCCTCGACGACGGCCGGCTCGACTGGCAGCAGCCTGCACTGGCGATCGGACGCCGCGCCCGCGGCGTCACACCCGAGCCCGGCGCCTGGACCATGCTGGACGGGCAACGGATCAAACTGGAACCCGTGCTGTCCTCCCCGCAATCTGCCGCCCTGGAACCTGGGCACCTGGCCATGGACGGCAAACGCGTCCTGGTGGGCACCGGTTCGCACCCGGTGGAACTGACCAGGATCCAGCCTGCGGGCAAGAAAATGATGGCCGCCGCCGATTGGGCGCGCGGACAGGCAACCCTTGAAAGCGTGGTATTCGAATGAACGAGTCCGGGACAAGCGGCACCGGCCGAGGCAGGGGCCAGGGCGGCGCCCGCGGCGACAGCCGGAGAAACGCGCAGGGCCGGGAGCGCAATCGGGCACCGCAGCGCAGCTTCACCGGCAGCGCCCCCTCCCAGCGGACCCGTCGGGCCGATCCGGCCCGACTCGTTGCCTTTGAAGTGCTCCGTGCCGTGGCCGCCGAGGACGCATACGCGAACCTTGTGCTGCCTGCGCGGATCCGGCACCACGGACTGGACAAGCGCGACGCCGGTTTCGCCACCGAACTGAGCTACGGCGCCCTCCGCGGCCAGGGCACCTACGACGCCATCCTGGCGCGCTGCGTCGACCGGCCGCTGGACCAGCTGGACCCCGCCATCCTCGACGCCCTGCGGATTGGCGCCCATCAGCTGCTCGCCATGCGCGTACCCGCCCACGCCGCACTGGACCAGACGGTAGGGCTTGCCCGCGCCGTGATCGGGGCCGGCCCCTCGGCCCTGATCAATGCAGTGTTGCGCAAGGTCTCTGCCCGCACGCTCGAAGAGTGGCTCGAACAGCTGCTCAGCACCGAGACCGATGCCACGAAAATTGCCTCCATCCGATACGCCCATCCGGAGTGGATCGTTCGGGCGCTTCGCCAGTCGCTGGTGGCACACGGCCGGCCGGCTGCGGAGATTGACGAGCTGCTCGAAGCCGATAACGCCGCACCGGTGGTGAACCTCGTGGCCCTCCCCGGTGTCGGCAGCCTGGACGAGGCCCTGGACGGTGGAGCCACTCCGGGTGAACTTGTCGAGGGATCCGCGCTCTCCAGCGGCGGGGACCTCGGCCGGCT
>JBKPJW010000319.1:0-1738 GCA_046730875.1 Actinomycetota bacterium
CTGCGGCACCCCGCCGAGCGACAAGCTCAAGGACACATCGAACCCGTTCCATGGGCTGGGCCTGTTCAAGACCAGCTTCAGCAAGACCGTGACCGACTTCGTCGGCTGCTATGACCAGGTCCTGAGCCCGCTGAAGTACAAGGCCTGGATGACGGCTGGGGAGCGCGTGGCACGCCAGATCTACACCCGGCGCACGGGCCAACAGTTCTACTGACCTGTCAAGCAGGACAGGCACGGAAATGCAAGACAGGCAAGGACAGGCGAGGACAGTCAAGGACAGTGAGGAGGCCGGAATGAACAACGGCATCGACGGCCACCGCAGGCCGCCCACGGACGGCCTGCCCCGCACGCAGCCGATGTCGGCCACGCAGGTGCGCCAGAACGCCGCGGCCAAGCGGATGCTGCGCCGCCTGGTCCAGGGCGAAAACCCGCCGACGGCACCGATGTCCATCGTGGACCGGCTCGCCGGCAGCCCCTACGCCAACCCGATGATCCAGGTCGGTGGGGTGGACGCCGCGGCCCGCAAGACCATCGACTTCGCCCTGAAACTTGCCGAATCCATGTTCCGGTACGGGGCAGGCGCCCTCGAGGTTGAGACCAGCATCATCGCGATCACCGCCGCCCTGGGGCTCAAGAACATCGAGGTGGACATCACCAACCAGTCGGTGGCCATCAACTATGCCCCCAAGGACCAGACGCCCATCTCACTGCTGCGCGTTGTCCGGTCCTGGACCAACAACTACGCCGGCCTCTCGCAGGTGCACCAGCTGGTCACGGACATCGTGGCAGGCGGCGTCGGCCGCGAGGAAGCCGCGCGCCGGCTCGATGACATCACCCGCAGCCCCAAGCCGTTCCCGCGGTGGATGGTCACCGTGGCCTTCGGCGTGTTCTCAGCCGTCTTCGTCGGCGTCCTGGGCGGCGGGCCGGGCGCCTCGATAGTCGCGTTCCTCTCCAACCTCCTGGTCAGCCTGCTGGCCCGCCAGCTGGGCCGCTGGCGTACGCCGGACTTCTTCATCACGGCCTCGTGTTCGTTCCTGGTGACCATCGTCGCCCTGCTGTTGTGGCGCTTCGGCACCCCGCTGGGCATACAGATTGCCCCCGAGATCGTGGTGGTCGGCGGGATCCTGCTGCTCCTGCCGACAGGACGCCTCGTGTCCTCGGTGCAGGATGCGATCAACGGCTTTCCGGTCACAGCCGCCGGCCGGTTCCTCTCCACCATGCTGACTTTCGGGGCGCTGGTGGCCGGCATCGCCGTCGGGTTTGTCGTGGGGGACATGACCGGCATGGATCCCATAGATGTGACCAAGACATTCCCGCCCAAGTATGACTTGTGGGTGCTCATCGTTTTGATCGCCATCGCGGTGCTGATGATCGGCATCACCGAACAGACCAGCTGGAAGCTGCTGCTGCCGACGGCGGCAATCGGCGTGGTGGGTTATCTGGTCCTGATCGGGGGTGACGCCCTGGGCATCGGGTCCCGCTTCGCCCCGGCCCTCGCGGCTGTGGTGATCGGCCTGCTGGCCCGCGTGGTGGCCCTCCGGATGGGGGCTCCCCAGCTGGTCGTGGCCGTCCCCGCAGCCCTGATCCTGCTCCCGGGGCTCACTATATTCCGGTCCATGTATGTATTGACCATCGAGGAAACGGAGATTCTCATGGGCGCCGGCGGGATGCTCAACGCCGGCGCGATCGTGCTGGGTGTCGCTGCCGGCATCGTGCTCGGTGACACCCTGGCCCGACC
>JBKPJW010000320.1:0-7253 GCA_046730875.1 Actinomycetota bacterium
AGCAGCTTGCGTTTAACGACGCTGCCCGCCGGTCGCTTGAAGCCGGCATCGATAAGCTCGCCAACACCGTCAAGGTCACGCTGGGCCCGCGCGGCCGCAACGTCGTACTGGACAAGAAGTGGGGCGCCCCCACGATCACCAACGATGGCGTGACCATCGCCCGTGAAGTCGAGCTGGATGACCCCTACGAGAACCTTGGCGCGCAGCTTGCCAAGGAGGTCGCCACCAAGACCAACGATGTTGCCGGTGACGGCACCACCACCGCCACCGTCCTGGCCCAGGCCCTGGTCAAGGAAGGCCTGCGCAACGTGGCGGCAGGCGCCGCGCCGGGCGAAATCAAGCGCGGCATCGAGGTTTCGGTCGAAGCCGTCGCCGCCCGCCTGCTGGAGAACGCGCGCCCCGTCGAGGGCACCCAGGTTGCCAACGTCGCCGCCATCTCCGCCCAGAGCGACGAGGTCGGCGAGCTGCTGGCCGAGGCGTTCGGCAAGGTCGGCAAGGATGGTGTGATCACCATCGAGGAATCCTCCACCACGCAGACCGAGCTGGTCCTCACCGAGGGCATGCAGTTCGACAAGGGCTACCTGTCCCCGTACTTCGTCACCGACGCGGAACGTCAGGAAGCAGTCCTCGAGGATGCCCTGATCCTGATCAACCAGGGCAAGATCTCCTCGGTGCAGGACTTCCTGCCGCTGCTGGAAAAGGCGCTGCAGAGCTCCAAGCCGCTCTTCATCATCGCCGAAGACGTCGAGGGCGAGGCCCTGTCCACACTCATCGTCAACCGCATCCGCGGCACGCTGAACGTCGTCGCCGTCAAGGCGCCGGGCTTCGGTGACCGTCGCAAGGCCATGCTGCAGGACATCGCAACCCTCACCGGCGCGCAGGTCGTCTCCGCGGAGCTCGGCCTGAGCCTGGACACCGTTGGCCTCGAGGTGCTCGGCACCGCACGCCGCATCACGGTGACCAAGGACAACACCACGATCGTCGACGGCGCCGGCTCGGCCGAGGACGTCGCCGCCCGTGTTGCCCAGCTGCGCGCCGAACTGACCCGGACCGACTCGGACTGGGACAAGGAAAAGCTGCAGGAACGCCTGGCCAAGCTGGCCGGCGGCATCGGCGTGATCAAGGTCGGCGCTGCCACCGAGGTTGAGCTGAAGGAAAAGAAGCACCGCATCGAAGACGCCGTGTCCTCGACCCGCGCTGCGCTTGAAGAAGGCATCGTGGCCGGTGGCGGTTCCGCCCTCATCCACGCCCTGAAGGCGCTCGACGAGGACGCAGCCGTCCAGGCCCTCGAAGGTGACGCGGCTGCCGCCGTCGGCATCGTCCGCCGGGCCCTGACCCAGCCGCTGCGCTGGATCGCTCAGAACGCCGGCTTCGACGGCTATGTCGTTGTTGCCAAGGTAGCCGAATCCGCCGTGAACCAGGGCTTCAACGCCAAGTCCGGCGATTACGAAGACCTGATCGCCGCCGGCGTGATTGACCCCGTCAAGGTGACGCGTGCGGCTCTGCGCAACGCCGCCTCCATCGCCGCGCTGGTCCTCACCACCGAAACCCTCGTGGTGGAGAAGCCGGCCGACGAAGACGAGCACGCAGGCCACAAGCACTAATCTCGGCCCGCAGAGGGGACGGCCCGGCATCCTGCCGGGCCGTCCTTTTTTCTGCCGCGGATCTGCCGCGGATCGGGGCCGCGACCGGCCGCGAATCGGCCGCGGATCTGCCGCGGTTCCACCCGGAGTCCGGTGCCACGGCGCCGGCCGGGGCCGCCCCGATGGCAAGATTCACTGGAAACTCACACCTTGGCATGGCTCAATGGATATCGGTGGCCGCCAGAACGATTGGCCATGAAAATTACGTTTTGATAACATGGACGCTTTGGTTATCTCTTTGGGGGTTGGTCTATGACGCAGCAAAGAACCCTGCCCCCGCCTGCCCGATCCGGCCCCGCACATCGGGCGGTCCAGAAGTCCACATTCAGGCCGGAAATCCAAGGACTCCGCTCCCTGGCCGTGCTGATGGTCATGAGCTACCACATCTGGCTGGGCCGGGTCTCCGGCGGCGTCGACGTGTTCCTGCTGATCTCGGCCTTCCTGATGACGCTGCAGTTTGTCGGCCGCTACGAGCAGGGCCGGCCGATGGCCCTCCTCAAACATTGGCTGCACCTTTTCCGGCGCCTCGTCCCGGCTGCCGTCACCGTCCTGGTGGCCGTACTCGCCGCAAGCATTCTTTTCCTGCCGCGCACCCGCTGGCTGGAAGTGATCTCCCAGGGCTGGGCTTCCCTGTTCTACGTCGAAAACTGGCTCCTGCAGTCCGAGGCCACCGACTACTACGCCTCAAACCACAGCCAGGCCAGCCCCTTCCAGCACTTCTGGTCCCTCTCGATCCAGGGCCAGGTCTTCATCCTGTGGCCGCTCATCTTCGCCGGAGCGGCGCTCCTCGCGAAGCGTTTCAGGCTCCGATACCGCGCGCTGCTGTGCTACATCTTCGGCCTGATCTTCCTCGGTTCCCTGCTTTACTCAATCGTCTTCACCCAGGCCGACCAGAGGGAAGCCTACTTCGACACCGGAGCCCGTCTGTGGGAGTTTGCGTTGGGCACGCTGGTGGCCCTGCTTCTGCCCGCCCTGCGGCTTCCCCGGAGCTGGCGGCTGGGGCTTGGCTGGCTGGGCATCGTGGCCATGCTCAGCTGCGGCCTCCTGCTCAATGTCCAGGCGTCCTTCCCCGGGTTCGTGGCGCTCTGGCCCACCCTGGCGGCAGCCTGCGTCATGGCCGCGGGCCAGACGGAAAGCAAGCTCGGCGTCGACCGGATCCTCAGCTCGAAGCCCTTGGTCCGGCTGGGCGACATCTCCTATGCCCTGTACCTGTGGCATTGGCCGGTCCTGGTCATCTCGCTTGCCGCGACGGACAGGGACCGTGCGGGGCCGATCACGGGCGCCGTCATCGTCGCCGTTTCGCTGGTGCTCGCCTATCTCACCACCCGCTTTGTTGAGAAACCCTGGCGGGAATGGAAGTGGCCGGAGGTACGGCGGCGCCGGGCATTCATTGCCATCGCCGCCGCCGTGACCATCGCCGTCGTGCCGCTGGCGGGCTGGCAGCTCCAGATCAACTACGCCACGGCAGCTGTGGCGAGCCAGGCCTGGGCCAACAATCCGGGCGCCCGATCACTGGACCCGGCCTATGTGGGCGGGGCCGACAAATCCGCCCCGCTCCTTCCCACCCTCGCCACAGCAGCGGAAGAGTGGCCCGAGTACGCGGGCGGCTGCACAGCGAATGAGAAGGACCTCACGAACCTCTGCACCAACGGCAAGGAGAACGCCGCCAAGACCGTGCTCATCATCGGCAACTCACATGCCCATGTCTGGGCGACCCCCATCCTCACCCTTGCCGACAAGTACGGCTGGAAGGTGGAGGCCATCACCAAAGGCTACTGCCCGGTGACCGTCGGCCCGGCCACGGGGCTATCTGAAGGCTGCCTGGACTTCGACAAGGACACCCTCAAGAAGGTGCTGGCGATGAAGCCGGACCTCGTGGTGACAACGAGCACCCGGACCGACCCCGATCCGAATGTCGCCGAGTTCATGGACCCGGGCTGGGTTCCGCCGATTAAAACCATCAACGACGCCGGCATCCCCGTCGTGGCGCTGCGGGACACCCCCCGCATGCACGAGGCCGTTCCCGCCTGCCTCGAACGGAACCCGGATGACTACGCCGCCTGCGGATCGCAGACCGCGGAGAACTATCAGGCCGCCTCGCCCGATGCTGCCGTGGCCGGGCAGCTGCCCGCCACCAAGTTCCTCGACTTCAGCCGGTTCTTCTGCCCGGACAAGCACTGCCCGGCCGTGATTGGCAACGTGATGGTCTACAAGGATGACAACCACGTCACCCGGACCTACATGGAGAGTCTCACTCCCTACTTTGAGACCGAATTCATGGCTGCTACGGGCTGGAACGCCAAATAGGGATTGGCTCGCCCGCTTCCGGACCGGCCGCCGGCCGGCTCTGCCACCGTCCGCCAGCAACGAACCGTCCGCCAGCCGCAGCGTCCGCCAGCAACAGGCCGTCCGCCAGCCAACGACCAGCCGGCCAGCCCTGACGGTCCCGGCCCCGCAGCCGACAAAAGCAGTCAGCGCTGCGAACGGACGGCCCGGCGCCGCAGCTGCCGCGCAGCGGCCGACGGCAGCCGCTTGGTCACCAGCCGGTAGAACAGCAGCACCGCCACGGCGGCCACCACGATTCCCACCAGGTTCAGGAACAGCTGAAGCGCCGAGCCTGCCGCCTTTTGATACTCGCCCAGGACCAGTGCCACGGCCACAAACCCGGCTGCCGGTACCGTGGTGACGGAGATGAACACCCCGACCAGCGCCGTGGAGCGCCGGCTGATCACCGACAGCATCCCTGCCGTTCCGGCCAGCACGGCGACGATCAGGGAATAGGGCCCGGGGTGGTAGATGAATTCAACCGCTGAGCCGCGGTCCAGCACGTCCTGGGGAAACAGCCCCAGCGGCACGGACAGCCACGCGGCCAGCGCGGCTGCCAGCATCGCGACGGGAAACCCGACGCCGAGGGCCACTGCCGCGTCGCGGCCGAGCCGACGCTGGCGCCGGACCAGGGCAACGGCCAGCGCAGCCAGCGGACCGAACTCCGGGCCCACGGCCATGGCACCGACGATCGCGATGGTGGAGTCCGTCACGATGCCGATGGCCGCGAGCTGGGTGGCCAGGACCAGGAACGCCAGAAAACTCCAGGTCAGCCGTGAATCTTCGCCGGTCTGCCGCGACACCTCGTCCCAAATCACGGCGTCCGCGCCTTCACCTGGCGCCTCGGCCTCCGCCCGGTCGGCCCGATCCGAGAGCACCAGGTCCGGCGCGGTCACGGAGATCGATCCCCGCTTCTGGACGTCGAGGGCGTGGAGCTTCTCCACGAGCCCCTCCACGGATTCGCGTGCCAGCAGGACCTGGACCACGTCCCCGGGCGGCATGAGGGAGGAGCCCTTGTCCAAGGCGACTTCGGCGACGCCGATGTGGCCTGCACAACTTTCGACGACAACTCCGGACAGTTCCCCCGGAATACAAATGCGCAGCAGCACGATCACTTGGCGGGCCTCCTCAGACGCGTACCAGCCTAGCCTCCGCGCCGGCCCGGAGGCTCCGTGAAGGCCTCCGTTCGACCCCCGCCGATTGGCCAAGAAAATTACGTTTCGGTAACGTTAATGTTTTGGAATCGGGCCTGAAGGGTTTTTTGTGTCGAACGTGCGGACCATAGCCACCCCGGCAGCAGCGGGTGCGGTTTCTTCGGCGAACCGGAAAACCGGTTACCGCCCGGAGGTTCAGGGCCTTCGCGCCCTCGCTGTCCTCATGGTGGTCACCTACCACGTGTGGCTGGGGCGGGTCTCGGGCGGCGTGGACATCTTCCTGCTCCTTTCAGCATTCCTGATGACGCTCAGCTTCACGCGGAAGGTGGAAGGCGGCGCCCCGCTCCGGCTGCTGCGGCACTGGCTGCACCTGCTCAAGCGCCTGCTGCCCGCCGTCGTCGTGGTGATGCTCGGCGTCCTCGCCGGGACCTGGGCCATCCTGCCGCAAAGCCGCTGGCCCGATGTCCTCGACCAGGTCTGGGCCTCCCTGCTGTACCGGCAGAACTGGCTCCTGGCCGATAGCGCCGTCGACTACTACGCCCAGGACCACTCGGGCGCGAGCCCGCTCCAGCACTTCTGGTCACTGTCGATCCAGGGCCAGGTGTTCGTGCTCTGGCCGCTCGTGTTCGCCGGTACGGCCCTTCTTTGTCGAGTGCTCCGCCGCCGGACCGGCGCGGACCACGTCCTGCTGCGGTACCGGGCCCTGCTGGCCGCGGCCTTCGGCGCCATCTTCGCCGCATCCCTCGCCTACTCGATCCAGCAGACCGCAACCAACCAGGCCCACGCCTACTTCGACACCGGCGCCCGGCTCTGGGAGTTCGCCCTGGGCTCCCTCCTGGCCCTCGCTCTGCCCTATGTGAAGCTGGGCAAATTCCTGCGCCTCATGCTGGGCTGGGCCGGCCTGGCCGCCATGCTCTCCTGCGGGCTGCTGCTGACCGTGGATCGCTCCTTCCCCGGTTTCGTCGCGCTGTGGCCCACGCTGGCCGCCGCCGCGATCATCACCGCCGGACAAAGCGGCAGCCGCTTCGGCGTCGACCGCCTCCTGACCTGGAAGCCCCTCGTGGCGCTGGGCGACAACTCCTATGCGCTCTACCTCTGGCACTGGCCCCTGCTGGTCCTGGCCCTCGCCGGGATGGGCGTCCCGGCGCCAAACCTGGTCCAGGGACTGTGCATCGTTGCCGCGTCCATCGTTCTGGCCGTGTTCACCACCCGCTTCGTCGAGAAGCCACTGCGCGAATGGCACTGGCCGAAGCTCCGCGCCCGGCGTACCGCAGTCGTGATTGCCGCCTGCGGTGCACTGCTGGCCGGCCCGGTCGCCGTCTGGCAGAGCCAGCTCGTCGCGGACGAGGCCGCGGCGGCCTCACAGCCCAGGGAACTGACGCCCGGCGCGGCGGCCCTGGCGCCGGAAAACGCCGGCAAGCCCACGCCGGAGGCGAAGATCATCCCCGCGCCGGCGGCGATGAAGAACGAGTGGGCCGACATCGACGGTCTCTGCACCGACGCAAACGTCCCCAACGATCCGCTGCTGGAGGGCTGCCTGCAGAACAACAAGCCAGAGAAGGTCACCAAGCGGATCGTGGTGCTGGGGGATTCGCATGCGCAGCAGTACATGGCGGCGCTCGGTCCCATCGCCAAGAGCCACGGCTGGGAAGTGGTCACGCTCCTGAAGGGTAACTGCCGCTTCGGCGGGGAGTCCCCAGAGCGGGACGCGGACTGCAACGCCTTCAACAGGGCCAGCGCGCAGTACGTCCTGGACCACCACCCCGACGCCGTCTTCACCGTTGCGTCCCTGACCCACAAGGAAGCGCCGTTCGAGACCGAAGTGCCGCAGTACCTCGAGGGCATCAAACCCTTCGTCGACGCCGGCATGGACGTCGTGGGCATCCGCGACAACCCCCGCTTTGAAATCAACATGCCCGAGTGCGTCCAGAAGAACGGCGCGGACGCCGCGGAGTGCAACGTGCCCGAGCAGGAATCGCTGGCCGGATCATCGCCTCTGGATGCCTACCGCGGCCAGGTGCCCCGGCTGTACCTCATGGACATGAGCGATTTCATCTGCGCCAACGGAACCTGCCCCGCTGTGGTCGGCAACGTGTACGTCTACAAGGACGACAACCACCTGACCAAAACC
>JBKPJW010000321.1:0-6721 GCA_046730875.1 Actinomycetota bacterium
AGGCCCCTGCTGTGGACTGTGGACTGGGGTTTGCTGGCGGCCCGTTCTATCGTCGTTATCATGGGTGGGTCTTCCAGCCGGTTGCCCCCCTCCCCGTGGCGTTGCCGGGCATTCCACCCGTCCGCAGGCGGCTTCTGTGTACTCTGGATGTCGCAGCGTTGATTCGGTATTCACCCACGTTCTAATTGCCATGACTATGAGTCCATGTTTCACGTGAAACATAACCCAACCCAGCACGCCGTGCTGGTCCACCCGGCGACTGCCCCACCGCCCTCTGGGCGGACGAACGGGCCGGCAGCCGCGCGCAGGTGGCTAGGTGGCGGCAAGCACCTACTCCCCCGCCTCGACCGGTAGAAAAGTCCACGTGCCCGAGGTGGAACTGCGGACCTGCGCCCAGCGACAGTTTGGCCAACGACAAGCTCTCGCGGAACACACATGTTTCACGTGAAACACTGCAGCAGCAGAACGCGCCGGGGTGCCCGCCTTCAAGTCGGCGGGACGAAACGCGGCCGGATCCTGTGGGTCGGGTATTCAAGCTTCGGTCGGAGCGGCCAGTCCAGGGAAAATTTCGATGAATAAACAACATGGGGAGACTGCTGCGCGGCTTCCACGAATATTCAGGACGCGGTGCGGGGCCCTGGCCGCATTGGCCCGCCGCCGACGGCAACAAAAAGTGGCCCCCGCCAAAGGCGGGAGCCACTTTCCGTAAGCCAGAACTACCCTGACCCTGAACCCGAACTAGGACAGGACGTCAGAGAATTCCTTCTCGAAGAACTGCTTGGGTCGGGCGCCGATGACGGTGCTCTTCACTTCGCCGCCCTGGAACAGATATACCGCCGGGATGGAGGTGATGCCGTACTCGGCTGCGATCGCCGGGTTGTCATCAACGTTGACCTTGACCACATCGACTTTTTCGCTGTACTCGACCGAGATCTCGTCAAGAATCGGTCCGAGCTTGCGGCAGGGACCGCACCATTCCGCCCAGAAATCGACGATGACAGGCTTGTCGGAGGCCAGCACGTCAGTGCTGAAGCTTGCGTCAGTTACGTCTTTTGCGTTGCTCATAACCCTTGTCTCTCTCTTCGGTTGGTTGCTGCGCGCCTTTAGGCGTGAAAATCTGCGAGGTAATGCTCGACGTCGAGGGCGGCCACGCAGCCGGAACCCGACGCGGTGATGGCCTGACGGTACGTCGGATCAATCACGTCTCCGGCCGCGAACACGCCCTGGACGCTGGTCTTCGAGGTGCGTCCGTCGACCGCGATAGTTCCCTCTGCGGTCAGTTCCACCTTGCCCTTGACCAGGTCGGTCCGGGGATCATTGCCGATTGCAACGAAGACTCCAGTTACAGCCAGTTCAGTTTCCGCGCCATCCACCAGATTCTTCAACTGCAATCCGGTGACTTTGTTCTCCCCCAAGACGTCTTCCACGCCGGTGTTCCACACGAAGCTGATCTTCTCGTGGGCCAGGGCGCGGTCAGCCATGATCTTTGATGCGCGAAGGGTGTCACGGCGGTGCACGACGGTGACGGACTTGGCAAACTTGGTGAGGAACAGTGCCTCTTCCATGGCTGAGTCGCCGCCGCCGATTACGGCGATGTCCTGATCCTTGAAGAAGAAACCGTCGCAGGTTGCGCACCAGCTGACGCCGTGGCCTGAAAGCCGCTTCTCGTTCGGCAGCCCGAGCTCACGGTAAGCCGAGCCGGTGGAAAGGATAATGGACCGGGCCTTGAAGGTCTCCCCCGTGCCGATGGTGACCGTCTTGATGTCCCCGTCGAGGTCCAGCTCGGTGACGTCCTCGAACTGGATTTCCGTACCGAACCGGGCAGCCTGCTTTTCGAAGTTCTCCATGAGGTCCGGTCCCATGATGCCCTCCGGGAACCCCGGGTAGTTCTCCACGTCGGTGGTGTTCATCAGTTCGCCGCCAGCGGTAACCGAGCCTGCCAGGAGAAGCGGCTTCAGGTTCGCGCGCGCCGTGTACACCGCTGCGGTGTAGCCCGCCGGGCCGGAGCCGACGATGATGACATCACGTACTTCGGACGCGGTGTTTTCTGCGTTGCTCACTGAACGGTGAACCTCTTCCTTTGTCGATGCGCCCGCCGCATTGGCCGGCCACATGGCACAACTATTGCCGGGCATTGAATATTCCGGCCGAAATGGGCGTCACGGAGCGACGCCACTACTCAGGGTACCGGTTCACCATGATCGGGGCCGGAGACGACCCCTCATTACAGGCGCGCTAGAGGCCCTGTCGGAGAGCAACGGGTCCGCTACTCCACCTTGATCTCGGCCAGGCGAAGGCCGTATCCATAGCGGGTCTTGGGGGCGGCCAGCTTCGGAAGGGTCTTGATGGACACGATCACGTATTCCGCCGTGACCGGTTCTGGCAGCGGCATGGTCAGGTCCGGAGAGGTGAAGCTGTTGCTGCCTATCTGCTTTGCACCGTCCAGGGAGGGCTTGTCATTCGTGAAGACGCTGATGCTGCCGCCCGATGCGCCGAGTTGGCTCAGGGTGATGGAGGAGACCTTGGAGGGGCCCTCCAGCTTGACGGCTAGCGGAACTTCGGAGGCAAGTCCGCCCCAGTCGCCGGTGGCAAATTCCATGTCGGACCAAAAGCTCGCGCCGTTCCCGTCAAAGGTCTTCACGAGGTCGGAGTCATAGTTGCCGGCGAAATCGAAGTTGCCCAAGCGCGTCACGTCCTCGATGACGGGAGGGCCCGCGGCCGGTTCCGCGCTGGCCGTCGACGACGGCTCGCCGGTTGATTCCCCGGACGCACTGGCCGGCGCGGAGGATGCGGCGTTCGTCTGCGGCGTGCTCTTGAAGAGGCTGCCAAGATTGGTGACGGCGAAGATCAGGCCCAGTACCAGGACGGCAGCCAGAAGCCCACCCACCAGCCAGCGCGCTGAACGCGGCTCTCGGCGCGGCTCGTCGTCGTCTTCGTAATCGTCGTCGTCGGCGACGGTGCGGGCGGAGGCGGGGAAGTTGCCCGGAGCGCGGTCAGCGGAGTCGTACCCGGCCAGGCCGGCGGCGGCAGTGTGGTTGCCGTGGTGCTCTGTTGTGCCCTGCTGATCGGTATCCGTATCCGTGTAGTTGTCGTCGGACCACAGCGAAACTTTAGGTGCGGCCGCGGGTGCCGGCTGCTGCGCTACTGGCTCGGCATGACGGTGTGTCTGGCCAGCAGCGGCGTTGCTCTCCTGGACCGGTTGGGGCGCCGTCGTATGGGGCGCCGCCACGTGGACCGCCGTCTCCTGCGGTGCGGTGGCGGGGGCTTGAGGAGCCCTCGCCTTCCCTGCCGCGGCACCGGCGGCGGCTGCCGCAGCAGCGCCTGCCGCGGCAGCAGGGGCAGCCGCGGGCCGGGAAGGTACTCCCGCCGGAGGTGCCGCCGGGGACACGGGAGGCTGTCCGGCTGCGGTCTGCGCGTGGCCGTAGTTGATGTACCCGGCGTCGACTTCCTCGTCGTCGTAAAGCCCGTCGTAGGTTTCGGGTTCGTGGGAGCGGGCCTGCCCGAAGATCTCGCTGCCCAGGGTGTCCGTGAAGAACGGTTCGACATAGGGAGGGCTGGAGGAAACTACAAGGTCCAGCAGGTCCGCCGCGGAAGTGTGGTTGGTGATCAGGTACGTCGTGGAATCGCTGACGCCAAGGTCAAGGATCTGCACGCTGCCCGGCCGCTCGCCAGTGGCCACTTCGCGGGCGCTCTGGGCCACCTGGTCGGCGTTGTCCGGTCCGGCAACTAGGATGCTCACGGGCCGGTTAAGCACCTGGTCTACACCGTCCAGCACCAGATCCTGGTCATGTGAGGTCAGTACGTTGGCAGTGACCTTGTAGCGGCCACCGAGTACTGATCCGACATCGATCGGGTGGGACACGGGCTCCTCCTAGACTGTCCGGGATCTGCCGACGTGATCACTCCGCGAGCGACCGTGTGCCCTCCGGCAAGCCGGTTGACCGCAGGTCGACAACTCCCCTTGTTAGTCTTCGATCCTAGCCGATGCTCTGTCCGCGCCGCGTGAGAACGGCTGTTCGAAACGGAGGCGGACTTATTTTTTCTTTTTCCGGCCAAACGGGAAATAGGGGTTGTGACCGGCCGGGCCCTGATAAGTGCGTCGACCCGGCAGCGGAACATCTCCCCTGCCCAGGCCGCCCTGGGCGGTGCTGGGGACGTCCTCGGCAGGAAGGTACCCGCCTTCCGGACCGGCGGGACGGCCGGAACGGTACCCGTCCACTTCCCGGATGTCGGGCCCCACCCGGAAGGATGCGGCGTCGAATTCGCCTGAGATTCGCGGAATCAGGCCGGTATCCACCGAGACTGTGGCCCGTTCCGGTGCCCTTCGCACCTCCGGTGCGCCTTCGGCATGGTGTTCGGGGCTCGGCTCGGGGCCAGGCTCTGCTGCGGCGCGCCGCCGTAGCCGTCCAACGAGTGGCTGCATCAGGTCCTGGAGCTCAGTTACCCGGAACATCTTCAGCAGCAGGAAGTATGCAGCCAGCATGACGGGACCGACGACGACGATCGTCACCAGGGCGGCCATCCGGTCGCTCCAGGCGAAGCCGTCCGGGTTGTAGCTGCCCAGCAGCCACAGAGCCACGGCTCCGGCCAGGGCGGAACCCAGGGCCGCATATCCCATGCGGATGTAGGAGCTGGCGATCCGCGGCCCGTCGAGATGGCCCAGGAGCCGGCGCAGGAAGATCGCGCTCACGATCACGGATAGGATATTGCCGCCGGTATAGAGGATGGCGATGGCGAAGATGATCTGATCGAACGGCAGGAACTGGATCATGAACGCGGCTACTAGATTGACCAGCGCCAGCACCAATTGGATGAAGAACGGTGTCCGGGCGTCCTCGTTGGCGTAAAACACCCGCGACATCATGAAGTTGGCGCTCATGAAAGGGGTGCTGAGGGCCAGGATGGTCAGGGTTTGGGCGAGCATGACGCCGTCCAGGCGCACGCCGCCGGAGAAGAACATGCCCAATGGTCCGGCCAGCGCGAAGAGCGCCAGCGCGCCGAAGACGGTGGCCACCGCCATGGTCCGCAGCCCGTGGGACAGTGCCCTTCGCAGGGCAGCCTTGTCCCCGTCCTGCGATGCCCGGGTCATGCGGTTGAACAGTACGGTCGCCAGGGACAGGGCAATGATGGAGTGCGGCAGCAGGTACAACTGGCTGGCCACCTCCAGCACGGCGTTGCCCGGGATGCTGGCCGCTGCGGGGTCCCCTGCCTGCGCCAGGCGAAGTCGCTCCGCGCCCGGGATCGTGGCGATGCGCATGACGTATAGGAATGCCAACTGCCCGACGGCGGCCGTCGCCAGGGTCCAGACGCTCAGCTTTGCGGCATGACCCAGCCCGACTCCGCGCCAGCCGAAGCGCGGCCGCAGCCCCAGCCGGAGCCGGAACACGGGAATGAGCAGGACGGCGGTCTGGGTGACCACGCCGATGGTGGAGAACCCGGCCACCAGGAGGGTCTGGAGGGACCCCCAGTTGTCAACGGTGTGAGGGTTGACCGCGTTGGCGCCCATGATGCCGATGAACATGCCCAGCCCGGCGATCGCCACGACGTTGTTGACGATCGGCGCCCACATCGCGGGCCCGAAGGCTCCGTGGGCGTTGAGGACCTGGGTCAGCAGGGCGTACAGGCCGTAGAAGAAAATCTGAGGTAGGCACCAGAACGCGAACGACACCGCGAGGGCCTTCTGCTGCGGCGAGTAGCCCTGGGTGGTCAGTTGAATGACCGAAGGCGCCATTAGCGTGACCAGCAGCGTGAGCGCCAGCAGCACCAGCACCGCCAATGTCAGCAGCCGGCTGATGTAGTCCGCTCCCTTGTCGGGCGCTTTGCTGGCCTTGATGATCTGCGGCACCAGAACAGCGTTGAACACCCCGCCCGCCACCAGCAGGAAAATCAGGTTGGGCAGGTTGTTGGCATTGATGAAGGTGTCGTTGACAGTGGAACCCAGCCCCAGGGCGGCCGCCAGCATCCAGGTCTTGGCGAAGCCCAGAAAACGCGAAACGAGCGTCCCGGCGGCCATGATGGCGCTGGAACGGGCTTCTCCGGGCTGGACAGCGTGGGAATCGGCGGGGCCGGAGGGTACAGGGGCGGGTTTGGCTGATGACATCGTCTTCATCGTCTCACCCGGGCGGGGCATTAGTCGCTATCCATGACCATGACTGGCCACTCCGGTAGCCTCAGTGGTCTTCCGGGAGGACTTCCTTGGCCAGATCCGCGATGCGGCGCTCATTGGGAAAGGACAGCTTGCGCGCCAGCTCCTGGATGGGAATCCACGCGACGTCCACGGCTTCCTTGTCCGGATCGTTCTCGATGGTCAGTTCGCCGCCCGTGGCACGCAACAGATAGTGATGCACGGTCTTGTGGACGCGGTGCCCGCTGACGGTGAACCAGTAATCGATGCTTCCCAGCGGTGCCAGGATCTTGCCTTCGATCCCGGTCTCCTCGGCAATCTCGCGGACGGCGGCTTCCTCGTTGCTTTCCTTGCCCTCAGGATGCCCCTTCGGCAGGCACCATTCGAGCCTGCCGCCGCGGTTGAGGCGGGCAATAATCGCAACCCTCAGTTCGGCGTCGGACATGTCCACAACGACGCCGCCGGCGGAAATCTCCTCCACGGTGGGCAGGGAGGCATGGCCCGTGTGCTGGACAGGCGCGACATTGGCACCTATTGCCGACGGCAACGGTGCGTTTGTCCTCCTGCCGGGAGCGCTCGGTACGGGATGGGCCATGA
>JBKPJW010000322.1:0-4685 GCA_046730875.1 Actinomycetota bacterium
ATTGAGCCGTGGTCAGCCCGGCAGGGCCATTCCGGGTTCGCCTGGTCCTGGCTCGGCGCCGCACTGGCCACCACCGGGCTGCGCTTCGGCGTGGTGACAGCGCCCGGGCAGCGGTACCACCCCGCGATCATCGCGCATGCCTCCGCCACCCTGGCGGACATGTTTCCCGGCCGTTTTTGGCTGGCCCCGGGCAGCGGCGAGTATATGAACGAACACGTCACCGGCGCGGCGTGGCCGCCGAAGGAGACTCGGCAGCGCCGGCTGGAGGAGTGCGTGGACATCATCCGGCGGCTGCACGCCGGCGAAGTGGTCACCCACCACGGGCTCGTCACGGTAGAGCAGGCCCGGCTTTGGGACGTTCCGGAGACCAAGCCGCCGCTCATTGCCCCGGCCGTCAGCGTGGACACCGCACGCCGGGCGGCGGCCTGGGCGGACGGACTCGTCACCGTCAACCAGCCGGCCGGGAAGCTGCAGGACATGCTGGCGGCCTACCGGGACGCCGGCGGCCGCGGAAAGGCTGTCCTCCAGGTCCACCTGTCCTGGGCGCCGACGGAGGCCGAGGCCGTCGCGATCGCCATGGACCAGTGGCGCACCAACGTCTTTGCACCGCCGATTCCCTGGGACCTGCCCACGGCAGGTCATTTCGACGGCGTCAGCACCGGTGTGCAGGAGGACCAGGTACGGGCGGCCGTCAACATCTCGGCCGATGCCGGACAGCATGCCCAATGGCTCGCCTCCTACCTGGAACTCGGTTTCGACGAGCTCTACCTGCACTTCGTCGGCCAGGAGCAGGCGCCGTTCATCGACGCCTTCGCCGAGCACATCCTCCCCCAGCTCCGCCCGGCAGGACACGTGCTGGCCCGAACGGAAGGTGCGCTGTGAGAATCGCCGAAACCTCGGACCTCTGGTGGAAAAATGCGGTGATCTACTGCCTTGACCCGGAGACGTTCTTCGATGCCGACGGCGACGGCACCGGCGACTTCGGCGGCCTGATCCAGCGCGTGGACTACCTTGCCGCGCTGGGCGTCACGTGCATCTGGCTCATGCCGTTCTACCCGTCCCCGGACCGGGACGACGGCTACGACGTCACCGACATGTACGGCGTGGATCCCCGGCTCGGCAGCCTGGGGGACCTGGTGGAATTCATCCGCACCGCGAACGACCGGGGCATCCGCGTGATCGCGGACTTCGTCATCAACCACACCTCCGACCGGCATCCGTGGTTCGTCGAGTCCCGGAAGTCCGTGGACAACCCCTACCGCGACTACTACGTCTGGCGGAAGGACACGCCGCCGGACACCTCCGACCAGGTGGTGTTTCCCGGCGAGGAGACGTCCATCTGGACCCAGGACAAGGCCACGGGCGAGTGGTACCTCCACATGTTCGCCAAACACCAGCCGGACCTGAACGTCATGAATCCCAAGGTGCGCGATGAGATCGCCAAGTCCATGGGATTCTGGCTGCAGGTTGGCCTGGACGGCTTCCGCCTGGACGCGGTGCCGTTCTTCCTGGAACTGCTCGGCGAGCCAAAGGACCAGGCCGCGAAGGTCGATCCGCACCAGTACCTGAGTGCCCTTCGCAGCTTCCTCAACCGCCGCCACGGCAGTGCCGTGCTGCTGGGCGAAGTCAATCTGCCGTACAAGGAGCAGCTGAAGTACTTCGGCGGTGCGGCCGGCAATGAATTGAACATGCAGTTTGATTTCCTCTCGATGCAGAACATGTACCTGTCCCTGGCCCGGCAGGATGCCGGGCCGCTTGCCCGGACTCTCAGCGGCCGGCCCGAAATCAATCCCGACAACCAATGGGCCATGTTCGTCCGCAACCACGACGAGCTCACCCTGGACAAGCTCAGCGATGCCGAGCGCGGGGAAGTCTTCGCCGCATTCGGCCCCGATCCCGACATGCAGATGTACGGCCGCGGACTTCGGCGGCGGCTGCCCACCATGCTCGGTGGCGACCCGGCCAGGATCCGCATGGTTTATTCCCTGATGTTCTCGCTGCCGGGGACGCCGGTCCTCTTCTATGGTGAGGAGATCGGGATGGGCGAAGACCTGCGGGCGAAGGGCCGCTCGGCCGTCCGGTCCCCCATGCAGTGGGACGCCGACGAAAACGGCGGCTTCTCGACCGCCCCGCCCGAAGACCTGGTGGCCCAGCCCGTGGACGGACCGTTTGGACCCAAGGTTGTTAACGCCGCAGCCGCGAAACGGGACTCTGAGTCGCTGTGGAACTTTATCGCCACACTGATTCAGCGCTACAGGGAATGCCCCGAGCTCGGCTGGGGGAAGTTCGAAGTCATCAAGCACTCCGCGTCTGCGGTACTGATGCATCGCTGCACGTGGGACGGCTCCACGGTGATTCTCGCCCACAATTTCGGGGCCGAGCCCCTGGCAGTGACAGCCACGGCGGCGGCACCGGACGAGCCAGAGCAGCCCGACGGGTCAGAACAGCCCGACGAGGCGGCCGCGAAGGACGGGGGTGGAGGTCCGGCGGTTTCGTACGCCGGGGCTGTGCTGCGGGACCTGCTCGGCGGGAAAGACATTCCGCTCGCTGACGACGGCGCTTTCGAAGTCCCGCTGGACCGTTACGGATACCGCTGGTTCCGGATCGAACTTCCGGGGGAGCGCCACCTCCCCTGAGACAGCACCCCGGGCGAACTGGAACGGCTGCTTCCCACACGAACGCCGGCGGCCACATTTCGGCCAAGCCGCAAGTCCCGGCATAGGATCGAACGTGTGGAACGAACCGAGAGGACGCTCTTGGCGCACCTTGTGGCGCGTAAGCAAGCCGCAGAAACTACTTGAGAGTATGGATCATGGCTTCGAAGAATGACCCCGAAAACGACCTCGACGCGGAGGCCGCCCAGCATGGCAGTGTGCAGTCCGTGGACCGGGCACTTGCGGTCCTGGAGATCCTTGCGCGGGACGGCCATGCGGGAGTGAGCGAAATCGCCGAGGAGATGGGCCTGCACAAGTCCACCGTCTCCCGGCTGCTGGGCTCATTGGTGAGCAGGCAAATGGTCCACAAGAACAGCGAGCGTGGAAGGTACCAGCTGGGATTCGGCATCCTGCGGCTGGCCAGCTCCATTCCCGGGCGGCTCAGCCTGGTCCGGGAGGCCAGGCCCGTACTGGAAAGCCTGGCCGACGAATTCAAGGAGACGGTGAATCTCGCCGTCCTGCGCTCCAACTACGCCGTCAATGTGGATCAGGCGATGGGCCCCTCGACGCTGGCCACGTACGACTGGGTGGGCAGCCTGACGCCCCTGCACGCGACGTCGAGCGGCAAGGTCCTGCTGGCGGCGTTGTCCGTAGACGAACGGGACCGGGTCCTGAAGGAGACCGGGCTTCCCGCCCGGACGCCACGGACCATCACCAACCGGAGCAAGCTCGAAACCCAGCTCCTAGACGTCGCCCGCGACGGCTACGGCGTGGTCCGGGAGGAGTTCGAAATCGGTCTCAACTCGGCGTCCGTGCCGGTGTACAACCATGCAGGCGTAGTCATCGGTGCGGTCAGCATCTCCGGGCCGGCCTTCCGCTTTGATCCGGAGAAGGCGCCGGGACTCCTCGAGGCACTGAAGCAGGCAGGGCTGGCGATCAGCGCAAAGATGGGCTACACCGTCGCCCGGTAATCGAGGCACCAGGCGGGTGGCGGCCCGGCGTATCACTCAGTACCGGGGCGTCATGTCACCTACCTTCTCAGCGGCCGCAACTTCCGCACCGATGAAGCCGGCGCCGATCACCGCCAACCGGCTTTCGGGCACTAGTTCAGGCGCAAGGCTCTGTGCGTCCGCGAGCGCGCACAGGGTGAAGACGTTACTCAGTCCTGCCAGGGAGCTCCCACAATCGCAAGCGTCTGCATTTCGACGCTCTCTTTAATTGCTTTTTACGCAACGATCATCGCTATATGCAACATAGTGCCTGAAGGCACTCATGCTGTCAAGGATCTCTCCGCCCCGAAAACAGGGCCCCGCCACAAAGAAGAAATGTCTTGACATCCCCTGTGAGCTACCGCACTCTGTTGCTTAATGCGATTGCTGTTGATTGTTGCGGAACAATCCGCGGTTGCCCAGGACTCCCAAGGAACAAGAGGTCCCTCATGCACAAGGCATGCCGGCTCAGCGAGCTGGCCCCCGGGGAAGCGCTGCGCCGGGACACGGCGTGGACGCCTCGCCCGCGAAGCTGCCCGTCCGCAGACACGAAGTCAGTGTCATCGGCGGCGACATCATGGTCACCGAATCAGAAGAGCTTCCAAACCTCCCCCCTGGCCTGACCGTTGACGGCCACCTCTAGCACCAGCCCATGAATCCAAACAAAGGACTTTCTCATGGCTTTGAACAGTGATACTGACGTAAACAGCGACTCCAGCGTCGACATCGTCAACACGCCCGCCGGGCAGCCGGCAGTCCTCATATCTTCAAACCCCGGGGAACCGGAGCCGACAGCACCGGACCCGCTCCCTCCCGCAATCGTGCTCGACTCGGAGGACTGCGAGCAGCTCCTGCAGGAGCTGCGTCAGACCAAGACCGAGCAGGCGGTGACCCTACGCCGGAACCGCAAGCTCACACTCGACAAGGCCACCTTCGGCATCACGGGCGCATTCGCCGTCGCCTTCGTGATCTGGGGATTCGTCGGAGCGGACAGCCTCTCTGCCACCTCGCAGAGCGCACTCGACTGGGTCATGGAGTACAC
>JBKPJW010000323.1:0-1730 GCA_046730875.1 Actinomycetota bacterium
GCGGCAGGGATAGTTCTGCCACGAGCGCGACGGCGTCCATGTCGACGAAGGTCGTGGCCGCGACCACCCCGAGGCTGGCGAAGCCTAGAACCGTGCCGGGCCCCGTTGACCGGGCGGATTGTGCAGCCAGCCGCGCCTCTCGCACGATCGACGCCAGCGCAGGGGCATCCTCCTGCCATCGGGACAGTCCCGCCACCAGGCCAAGCTCGGCAAGAGCTGGCCCCAGCCGTGTCCTGATTCGGGTTTCGAGCTGGGTCGAGGCGTCCTGATCCCCGGCGGGTACGAGCGTCAGCCAACCGCCTTGAACCTCAGCCAAGGGGCTGCGTACTGTGACCTTGCGCCAGAGCAGGCGCAACACGGCCGTCAGCTCGGGCCGGTGGTCTTGCACCTGCCCGCTCCGGAGCCATACGGCCACGTACGGCTCCCCTTCGCGCCAGCCCAACTGGGTCAGCAGATGTCGGTGTTTTTCCTCGAACTCCGCGCCCGACGCGGCGGGGTCCTGATCCAACCCGGCGATCGCCGCTGTGGGAACGGCCCGGGCAGTACTAAGAAGCTCCTCCAACAGCCAGGCAGCCTTCACCGCGGGGGTGGCCACTTCAAGGATTGAGCGCACCAGGCGCAGGTTCTGGAT
This sequence comes from Actinomycetota bacterium, assembly GCA_046730875.1. Classification (GTDB taxonomy): domain Bacteria; phylum Actinomycetota; class Actinomycetes; order Actinomycetales; family Micrococcaceae; genus Arthrobacter. Next base: position 632 of record JBKPJW010000323.1, read on the forward strand.
GCCGGAAGTGGGCACGCGGGCCGTGAGGGTGCAGCGGACGACGCTATTGGCCCCGCCGACTTCCACGGTGATGACTTCGTCGGTCTCCCGTGGAGGCAGCCCGGCGGAGGCCAGAATCACGCCGTCGTACTCCAGCGAAACTCCGACCCCGTCCAGTTCCCTGGAAATAGTCTTGAGGACATCACCGAGTGTGGTGTCCTTTGCGACTGTCCGGGAGACCCTGGCCAGTTCCGCATCGACCACCGACAGGGCCGCGCCGATCTCGGCCGCCAGGGCCAATGCAAGGGCTGCAGGCTCCCCGTCCGTGGCCAGCAGCGTGATGCTCAACCGCTCCGCCAGTCCGACCGCCGCGCTTGCATAGGCGCTGCCGGCCACGACGACGGCGCTGGCCCGCCGCTCCCACGCATGGCGCAGCGCCGCGGACACCAGCCAACCCCCTGAACCCATCTCAGAGGAGAGGACCACCACAGTATTGGGCCGCACCTGCCGGATTGCCTCAAGCTGGGAGACGAGAACAACACTTTCTATCAACGCACTGGATGGAGTGAGATATAGCGGCGTGGTGCCACGGAGGGAACCGTGCGCCAATAGCCCGGCGACATCGAGCCGGGTTTCGTTTTTCGATCTACGCATGTCCCCGCCTTGGGTGCCCGATCGGAATGCCGAAGGCCTTGGGCTCGGTGAGATCAAGCCCCGCCTCCGAATACCACTGCGCCGCTGCCGTGATCTTCACGATGTCGATGACGTCGCCCACCTGGACGTCGTCGAGGTTGACCACCGTGCCCTGCTCGGAATTGAGTAGCGTCACCATGTCCGGGACGGCGGCTGTTATCTCACCATCCACGAGGACCAGCAGGATCTCATTCTGGACTTCAAGACGGACGATGCGTCCGGTGGTTTCGTCTTCGAGGGTTACGCTGGACGGCTGCGCCGGCAAGCCGAGGTCGGTGGGCCGGGAAAGGCTTTCGAGGTGGCTCACTCGGGCCCGGGCGATGCGCGTGGCGCCGAGGAGATCGGCGAGCAACAACAACTTTCTATCAACCGAGGTGCTCGCTTCGAGGATTTGCCCAATCCGGATCATCCGGCTGATGGAGCCATG
>JBKPJW010000324.1:0-12638 GCA_046730875.1 Actinomycetota bacterium
CCCTCAACGTCATCGCGCGCGTCAAGGCAGAATCCGGCGCGGACAACGTCAAGCTCCTCGCGGACTTCTACCACCTGGCTGTCAACGGCGACGACGTCGAATCCGTCATCGAAAACCACGCCAAGGACTTCGGCCACATCCAGATCGCCGACAACCCCGGCCGCGGCGCCCCCGGCACCGGCGAGCTCCCCCTCGGCGAATGGATCGCCCGCAGCCGCGAACTCGGTTACGACGGCTACATTGGCCTCGAGTACAAGGAACCGCAGGAGACCGCGTTCAGCTGGGCCATCCGCCAGCCCGTCGGCCGCTAGTCCCCTTAGCCCAACCAACTGAGTAGCAGCAGGAGCCGTTTAGAGACCTCAAAACGACCTCTGCTGCGACCTAGTTGGGTTTCGCGTCCTCATTCACCACAGACTTCAGAAACGGAACCATCATGAGCAACGTTGCAGTTATCGGACTCGGAATCATGGGCCTGCCCATGGCCATCAACCTGGTCAAGGCCGGCCACACCGTCACCGGCTTCAACCGCAGCCAGGACAAGATCGACAAGCTCGTCTCCGAAGGCGGCAAGGGCGCCACGAGCATCGCTGATGCAGTCAAGGACGCCGACGTTGTCATCACCATGGTGCCGGACTCGCCCGATGTTGAGGGCGTAGTGGGCGGCAAGGACGGCATCTTCGCCAACGCCAAGCAGGCCATCCTCTGGATCGATGCCTCCAGCATCCGCCCTGACGTTGCCAAGAGGCTCGCCGATGATGCCCGCGCAGCCGGTATCCGCCCGCTGGACGCCCCGGTTTCCGGCGGCGAACAGGGCGCCATCGACGCAGTCCTGTCCATCATGGTGGGCGGCGATAAGGCAGACTTCGACGCCGCGCAGGACGTCCTGAACGCCGTCGGCAAGACCATCGTCCACGTGGGACCCTCCGGCTCGGGTCAGACCGTCAAGGCAGCCAACCAGCTGATCGTGGCCGTCAACATCGAGGTCCTCGGCGAGGCCATCGCCTTCCTCGAGGCCTATGGCGTGGACACCGATGCTGCCCTCAAGGTCCTCGGTGGCGGCCTGGCCGGCTCCAAGGTTCTGGACCAGAAGGGCCAGAAGATGCTCGACCGCAACTTCGAGCCCGGCTTCCGCCTTGCCCTGCACCACAAGGACCTGGGCATCGTCACCGCCGCCGCCCGCGAAGCCAACGTCGCTGTACCCCTGGGCGCCGTCGTCGCACAGCTCGTGGCCGCCACCGTCAATCAGGGCGACGGCGCCCTGGACCACTCCGGACTCTTCAAGCAGGTCCTCCAGCTCAGCGGCCGCGAGTAAAGCACCTCCGGCAGCAAGCCGGATCACAAGCAAAACCGGGCAACCGACGTCGGCAAAACGACGACGGCTCCCTCTTCACACCCAAAAACAGACTTCACTAGGAGCACACCATGAGCAAGATGCGTACCGTTGATGCGGCGGTTGCCATCCTGGAAAAGGAAGGCGCCATCGAGGCGTTCGGCCTGCCGGGGGCAGCAATCAACCCCTTCTATTCAGCAATGCGGGCCCACGGCGGAATCCGCCACACCCTGGCCCGTCACGTCGAAGGTGCCAGCCACATGGCCGACGGCTACAGCCGCGCCAAGGACGGCAACATCGGCATCTGCATCGGCACCTCGGGTCCTGCCGGCACCGACATGATCACCGGGCTCTACGCCGCCTGGGCCGATTCCATCCCGATGCTGTGCATCACCGGCCAGGCCCCCGTCGCCAAGCTGCACAAGGAAGACTTCCAGGCAGTGGACATCGAGTCCATTGCCAAGCCCCTCACCAAAATGGCCATGACCGTCCTTGAACCCGGCCAGGTTCCCGGCGCTTTCCAGAAGGCGTTCCAGCTGATGCGCTCCGGCCGCCCGGGCCCGGTGCTGCTGGACCTGCCCATCGATGTTCAGATGGCCGAAATCGAATTCGACATCGACACCTACGAGCCCCTGCCGATCGAGAAGCCCAAGGCCAGCCGCCGGCAGCTCGAAAAGGCCCTGGACATGTTGACCGCCGGCAAGCGTCCCCTGATCGTGGCCGGCGGCGGCATCATCAACGCCGGCGCTTCCGCGCAACTGGTGGAACTGGCCGAGATCCTGAACGTACCGGTCATCCCCACCCTGATGGGCTGGGGCTCCATTGCCGATGACCATCCACTGATGGCCGGCATGGTGGGCCTGCAGACATCCCACCGCTACGGCAACGAAAACTACCTGCGCAGCGACTTCGTCATCGGCATCGGCAACCGCTGGGCCAACCGCCACACCGGCGGTCTGGAGACCTACACCGCCGGCCGGAAGTTCGTGCACGTCGACATCGAGCCCACGCAGATCGGCCGGGTCTTCTCTCCGGATCTGGGCATCGCCTCTGACGCGGGCGCGGCGCTGGCTGGACTGATTGAACTGGCGGCCGAACGCAAGGCTGCCAAGTCCCTGCCGGATTACTCCGCCTGGGTTGCCGAGTGTGCGGAGCGCAAGGCCTCCCTGCACCGCAAGACGCACTTCGAGAACATCCCCATCAAGCCCCAGCGCGTGTACGAGGAGATGAACAAGTCCTTCGGCCGTGACACGATCTACGTGTCCACCATCGGCCTGTCCCAGATCGCCGGCGCGCAGATGCTGCACGTTTTCGGACCCCGGAAGTGGATCAACGCCGGCCAGGCCGGTCCGCTTGGCTGGACCGGTCCGGCAGCCTTGGGCGTCGTTCGCGGCAAGCCTGAGGAAACCGTGGTTGCCCTTTCCGGAGACTACGACTTCCAGTTCATGATTGAGGAACTGGCCGTGGGCGCACAGTTCAACCTGCCGTACATCCACGTGGTGGTCAACAACTCCTACCTTGGCCTGATCCGCCAGTCTCAGCGCGGCTTCCAGATGGAACAAAACGTGTCCCTCGCGTTCGACAACATCAACAGCCCCGAGACCAAGGGCTACGGCGTTGACCATCTCAAGGTCGCAGAGGGCCTGGGTTGCAAGGCTGTCCGGGTGGAGGACCCCAACGACCTCGCCGCAGCCTTCGACAAGGCCAAAGCGCTCATGGGCGAGTTCAAGGTGCCCGTGGTGGTTGAAGTGATCCTGGAAAAGGTCACCAACATCGCCATGGGTGTGGAAATCAACGCCGTGAACGAGTTCGAGGAACTGGCAGAGACGGCCGCCGACGCTCCCACCGCCATCCTTACGATGCAGGGCTAATCATGCGCATCGTGATCGCCCCGGACAAGTTCAAGGGATCGCTGTCCGCCCCGGACGTCTGCCTGCACCTGGAAAAGGGACTGCAGCAGGCCACCGGCGGGAACCTGGACGTTGTCCGTATACCGGTAGCCGACGGCGGCGAGGGAACCCTCGATGCCGCCGTCGGATCCGGCTTCAGCCGCCGCGCCGCGCAGGTTTCTGGACCCACCGGTGAACCGGTTGAGGCGGAGTACGCTGTCCGGGGCAGCGAGGCCGTCATCGAGATGGCAACGGCATCAGGGCTCGCGGTTTTGCCCCAGGTCCTCCGCGGAAACCAACCTGACACGGTGTCCGCCACTACTGCTACCAGCCTGGGGACGGGCCAGCTGATCCGGGCAGCACTGGATGCCGGCTGCCACCGGATCATCCTCGGTGTGGGTGGCAGCGCCAACACCGACGGCGGCGCCGGCGTGCTCCAGGGCCTGGGCGCGCGTTTTCTGGATGCGAATGGCAATGAACTGCCCGCCGGCGGCGCAGCCCTAGCCCGCCTTGACACCATCGACTTCACCGGATTTGATCCCCGGCTGAAGAACACACGCTTTGTGCTGGCTTCCGACGTCGACAATCCCCTGCTCGGCGCACAGGGCGCCGCGGCGGTTTTCGGTCCGCAAAAGGGCGCCGCACAACACGACGTCGGCATGCTCGACGCCGCCCTGGCCAGGTTTGTCGAAGTCCTGGCAAGGGAAATCGGTCACCGCGCCATAAAGGCTGCGGAAGCTCCGGGCGCGGGAGCCGCCGGCGGAGTAGGCTACGCCGCCATTGCCGTACTGGCAGCAACCCGCCGCCCAGGAATCGATGTCGTCCTCGAATTCACCCAACTGGCTGAACGCCTGGCCGGTGCGGACCTGGTAATCACAGGGGAAGGCAGCCTGGACGAGCAAAGCCTGCTGGGCAAGACGCCCATTGGCGTTGCACGGGCGGCTGCCGCTCAGGGCGTTCCAGTCATCGCCCTCTGCGGACGCACTACATTGACACCGCTGCAGGCTACCGGCGCGGGGTTCGAGGACGTCTACGCGCTCACCGAGCTTGAAACCAACGTCAACACGTGCATGGCAGAAGCGGGAACGCTTCTGGAGCAGGTGGGAATTCAAATCAGCGGACAGTTGGCAGCAGGAAAGCTGTCCCGTTCCCCCGTCAGCAAGGAGGACCTCCATGTCTAAAGAAGGCTTTGACCTGGTAATCCGTGGCCAGCGCATCCTTACCACGGCGGGGATCGCACCCCGTGAAGTGGGCGTCCGTGGAGGGAAGATCGTTGCGATCGAACCGCTCGGCAACGGGCTCTCCGGCGCGGAGGTCATTGAGCTCGCCGATGACGAAACCCTGATCCCGGGTCTGGTGGACACGCATGTCCATGTCAACGAGCCTGGCCGGACCGAGTGGGAAGGCTTCGCGTCCGCGACCCGGGCCGCGGCGGCCGGCGGCGTCACGACGATCATCGACATGCCGCTCAATTCCATTCCGCCCACCACCACTGTGGAAGGGCTCAAGCTCAAGCGCGAGGTGGCCGAGGACCAGGCGTTCGTGGACGTCGGGTTCTGGGGCGGGGCCGTTCCCGGCAACAAAGCGGACCTGCGCCCGCTGCACGACGAAGGCGTGTTCGGCTTCAAATGTTTCCTGCTGCATTCCGGTGTGGACGAGTTCCCGCACCTGGACGCGGATGAGATGGAGGAGGACATGGCCGAACTCAGGACCTTTGACTCGCTCATGATCGTCCATGCGGAGGATTCGCACGCCATTGACCGTGCCCCCCGTCCGGGCGGGGACCACTACGCGACGTTCCTGGCCTCCCGGCCGCGCGGGGCCGAGAACAAGGCCATCGCCGAGGTCATTGAACGGGCACGCTGGACCGGTGCCCGTGCCCACATCCTGCATCTCTCGTCGTCGGACGCCCTGCCCATGATCGCTTCCGCCAAGCGCGACGGCGTCCACCTCACCGTGGAGACGTGCCCGCACTACCTGACGCTGATGGCCGAGGAAATCCCCGACGGGGCCACCGCCTACAAGTGCTGCCCGCCCATCCGCGAGGCCTCCAACCGGGAACTGCTCTGGGGAGCCCTGCAGGACGGGACCATCGACTGCATCGTCTCGGACCACTCCCCGTCCACCCTGAACCTGAAGGACCTGGAAAACGGCGACTTCGCCGTGGCCTGGGGCGGGGTCTCATCACTGCAGCTGGGCCTGTCGCTGATCTGGACAGAGGCCCGGCACCGCGGCATCGCGCTGGAACAGGTGGTGTCCTGGATGGCCGAGAAGCCGGCAGCTCTGGCACGCCTGACCACCAAGGGCCAGCTCGCCCTGGGATACGACGCCGACTTCTCCATCTTCGCCCCCGACGAGGCCTTCGTGGTCGACGTCTCCCAGCTCAAACACAAGAACCCCATCACCCCCTATGACGGCAAGGCACTCTCCGGCGTCATCCGCAGGACCTTCCTGCGCGGACACGAAATCGACGGCCGGACCCCCGGCGGAAAACTCCTCCGCCGCGGCGGAATCTAAACCCGCTCAATGGCTGCCGAACCCTGTTTCCCCGGTGCTGGCTGCGCCCGTCCGGCAGGGCCTCCGGAAAATGCGCCCAGCAGCAAGGCGTGGGGCCTGGCTATCTGGGTCAGCGTGGGCACCGGCCCGGTCCCCAGTGATGCCGTGATTGACCTGACTGCCCAGCTGCTGCTGGAGCGAGCGCAGAGAATCGCCCCGGAGGCGGAAGTCCACATCTGGCCTGTCACCGGGGCTGCAACTTCCGCCGTCGGCAGGGACCCAGGGGAGGGTTTGGCCGGCAGCGGAACAATGACGCCGTCGTCGTCCGCTTCGGAGGACTCCCCGCGAGAGGACGACGACGGCTCCAACCACCGCCCGCTGTCGGACATCGCTCCGGGCCGGGTATCGGTAGACCTTTGCGCGGACCAGCTGCTGTTGGACGGGAAGCCGGTAATGCTGACGGCAGTCGAGTCCCGCGTGCTTCAACATCTGGCGAAAAACTGTTCACGTCCGGTCCGCAGGGAAGAGCTTCAGATGCTTCTGGAGACACCGGACTTCCCCGGGCGCGAACCGCGTTCGATCGATGTCTATGTCGGCCGTCTGCGCCGGAAACTTGGGGCCGGACGCCACGCCATTCTCACTATACGAGGCGGCGGATATCAATTCACACCCGGCCCCCTGGTCACCATCCGAGGCCCAGCCGAATACGCGATCTAACAGCAAAATGTTCTCCACCCTCAACCATCGAAGGATCATCATGATCGCACCTCTTAATGACCAGCCGCACTCCCTGCGCCTCCAGCTTGGCAGCGAAGCACCGGAGTTCACTCTCCCCGAGGCGGCCGGGAGGCAGATATCTCTTGCTGACTACCGAGGCAGGAATGTCATCGTCTACTTCTACCCTCGGGCGGCTACTCCGGGATGTACCACCGAAGCCTGCGACTTCCGTGACAATCTTGCCTCGTTGCAGGCGTCCGGCTACGAAGTGCTGGGCATCTCCCCCGATGCCCCCGAGGCGCTGGCCGAGTTCACCGGGGACTTCGCGCTGACTTTCCCCCTACTCTCAGACGAGGACCACACCGTCGCCCGAGCATATGGCGCGTGGGGAGAGAAGCTTCTTGGCGGGCAAGTTGTAGAGGGCGTCGTGCGTTCTACGATCGTTCTGGATGCCCACGGCAAGGTAATTCTGGCGCAATACCAGGTCGATGCCTCGGGCCACGTGGCTGCTCTCAAGGACGAACTGGCACTAAAGGTACTGCCTCAGTCCATTTAGCCTTAGCGCCCGTGCCGGAAGGAGATTCAGCTTGAGACGTGCACGCAACAAAGAAGAAAAAGTATTCGGTTTCCAGCTGGGCGACCGGATATCGGGACTGGACACGAAAGGCGTCGGTTACCAAGGGACGGTTGAGTTAATCGACAAGAAACATCGGATGGTTTGGATACAAACAGAAGCCGGCGAACGCAAGCTCATCGATTCCATGGAATATTCAATCGAACGCTGCTGCTAATGCCGCCCTATTCTTTTAGGCGGCAAGATGACCTATGCGAACGGAGGCCTAGCGCATGCCTTCGCGGCGGATGGCGGTGGCGATCGCGGCTGCACGGGTTTCGACCCCGAGCTTGGCGTAGATGTGGGCCAGGTGCGTCTTTACCGTGGCCTCGGAAATGAACAGTCGCTGACCGAGCTCCCGGTTGCTGAGTCCTTCGGTCAGGAGGCTCAGCAGTTCGGCTTCGCGTGGAGTCAGGATTGCATCCGGGCTGCGCAGTTGCTGGAAGAGCCGCGACGCTACCGGCGCGCTCATTACGCTCTTGCCCTGGACTGCGCCGCGGACGGCTGCGAATATCTCCTCGGGGGAGGCGTCCTTGAGGAGATAGCCCATCGCCCCGGCATCGACGGCGCGGACGATGTCGGCATCAGAATCATAGGTGGTGAACACGAGAATCGCTTGCCGGCTGTTGTGCTGCCGCAGCTGCTTGATGGCCTCGATGCCGTCCATGCCGGCACCCATGGCAAGATCCATCATCACCACGGCCGGGCCGTGCTGTTCGGTCAAGGCGAGTGCCTCCTCGCCCGTGGCTGCTTCCGCCACAACTTCAATGCCGGGCTGCGTCCCCAGCAGCGCCTTGAGCCCGCTGCGGACAACCAGGTGGTCATCCGCCAGCAGCACGGTGATGGTCTTCACTGTTTCTCCCGGATCGGCAGTTCCGCGGCCACAACCGTGCCGCCGCCCGGGCTGCTTTCCACCGAAAACAGGCCGCCGAGTTGCTCGATGCGCTGGCGCATGGCGCGTAGTCCGTAGCCGCCCGTGTCCGAAGGCTGTGCCAGCGACGACGGGTCAAAGCCCACGCCATTGTCGTATACATCCAGTGTGACGGTGCCGGGCAGGAAGCCCAGCGTTACGGTGGCGTTGGCCGCGGATGCATGCTGCGCCGTGTTGGCGGACGCGCTCTGGACCACCCGCAGCAGGGCGTGCCGGGCATCCGCGGGAACGGGACGGAACTCACCGGTGACAAGGAGGTGAACACCCGGCAGGTATTGCGATGCTGCTTTGAATATGGCCTCCGGCAGTGGGGTCGTTTCCAGTCCAGGGGAAGCGAGTTCGTGGACCAGGCTGCGGGTTTCGGCCAGGTTCTGACGCAGCATTTCGCTGGCCGATCGGACGTCCTCACGTGCGGCCGGAGTGGGCCAGGACCGATTGGCAGCTTCCAGGAGAAGGAGGCTGCTGGCCAGGCCCTGGGTTACGGTGTCATGGATTTCCCGGGCTACCCGCGCACGTTCTTCGACGCTCCCGGCCCTGCGCTCGGTGGCGGCCAGTTGGCCCTGCGCCTCCGAAACCGCTGCATGGAGCCGGCGCTGCTCTGCAGCGTCGTGTTCGATGCGGTCATGGATCAGTGTCAGCATCACACCTATGGCCAGCGGGCCCAGGAGCATGGCGATGTCGGTGCCGCCGCTAAGCCGGAACAGTCCGAAGGCGGTGGCTGCCGCCGTCGTGCCTCCTGCGAGATAGGCGGCAGGGCCGGTGAAGGCCTTGCGGCAAAGGAAGAACAGTGCGAAGGAGCACCAGGCAAAGCTCGGCGCCGCAATTACCAGCGCGGCCCAGAGCAGGACCAGGAACAACATCCATACCGCCCAGGGCCGCCGCCGCTGCGAGAGCACGGCGATCAGCGCGTAAAGCGCGCTCACGGCCGCGGCGAGTGCCAGAACGCCCCCATTGTCCGCAGGGCTGTGACGCATGACGTAGCGCACCGTCGCCGCCACCATGAGCACGGCGAAACCAAGATGGACGACAGCGTCGATCCGGCCCAGCGGGCCCATCCCCGTGGCATGGCCGCGCGTGGCGGGCTCCTGTGTGGCAGGTGATGAGGAAGGCATGGGGGTCCGGTCCGATGGTTGGAGTACTACCCACCATGCTAGAGCCCGTCCCGTGGTGCCGGCCTCAGCCTTTTGGCTGATGCTGCTGACCTTACGGCGGAGGAAGCGGCAGCCGGACGCCCGATGCCCGCTGGCACGGGTGGGGAAAAGATGGAGTCAGTGCCCGGCCATCAGCCTGGAGCAATCCCCGAGACCGCACTCCAAGGAGAACCTGTGAAGAAGCCCACCAAGACCATCACCGCCGCTGCCGCCGCGGCCGCACTGCTGCTGACAGGAGGGCTGACGGCCGCCGCCAACGCCGGGCCCAGCCCGGCTGCGGCCACCATTGCCGTACCGGCGGCAGACATCCAGCCGGTTCCCCAGAACGTGGTCACCCAGAACCGCATCAGCGTGGCTGCCTCCACTGCTGCCGTCCAGGCCGCCCTGACCAAATGCCAGGCCGACAAGCTGCCCTTCGTGACGGTGGCGCTAGTCGACCGCTTCGGCACCGTCCAGGCCCTGCTGCGCGGCGACAACGCCGCCGAGCACACGATCGAAGCAGCCCGGCAAAAGGCCTACACCGCCGCGGCCTTCGGAACGCCAACCAGTGAGCTGTCCAAGAGGATCAACGGGAACGGGCCGAGCATCGCCGACCTGCCTGGCACCCTTTTCCTGGCCGGCGGGGTTCCGCTGAAGGTCAATGGGGTGTCCGTGGCCGGCATCGGGGTTGGTGGGGCTCCCGACGGAATGCTTGACGAAGCCTGCGCCGCAGCCGGGGCGGACGCTATCGCAGGTGCCGCGCCGGGCACAACCAGGTAGGCGCCACCTTCATTGGGATCCGGAATCTTGTCCTGATCGGGGCAGCGGTTCCCGGGCTGACGACCTGCACCCCCGGAACCTGGCGGACCCTCCCGCTCGAGTCCCATCCGATGTACCTCGCGGCGCCCACGATCATCCTCGGCCAGGCGCATGTCGGCAAACTGGGGCTGGAGTTTGCGAGGAGCGGCTCTGTTACTTCCGGACTCTGTGAGTCTCTGGGGGTCGGGAGAATCACGCAAGAGCTTGCGCTAAACACAGCAACTCTCGAGAACTCCATACCAGGCAGCATTAGGCGGGACCGATAATCGAAGTCGAGGTAACCATGGATATGAAACCGGAAGTCGGCGAACCCGATGCGGGATTCTGGCACGCCGAGTCACTGGAAGGCTTGGCGCGGCGGTTACTGCCGGCAGCAGGAGAACGTCCGAACCACCCCTGGATTGTAGCGGTAGATGGAAGGAGCGGGGCAGGCAAGACCACCCTGGCCGATCGTCTGCTGGCTCGAGTGCCGGACTCAGTTGTCGTTCACACGGACGATGTAGCGTGGCATCTCTCGTTTTTTGACTGGGCCGATGAACTCCGTGACGGTGTCCTCGAACCCCTGCTCCAAGGCGAGGCCGTCCATTACCGTCCGCCGGGTTGGGTGGCCCGAGAACGTCCAGGTGCCATAGCTCTACCCGCCGGGCGTTCCGTGGTGTGGGTGGAAGGGAGCGGATCATCACGCCAGGCTCTCTCCGACCTAGTCGACGCTTCGATCTGGGTGCAGTGCGACAACTTTGAAGCCCGACGTCGCCTCCTGGCACGAGATGGCCATGAAGAAGAAGACCTGCACAGGGATTGGGAAGAACAAGAAATTCCCTTCCTACTTGAAGACCGGCCATGGGAGCGCACTACAGTGATCGTGGCCGGAAGGCCGGTCCTAAAGCACGATCCGAATACCCAAGTAGTAACCGCTCAGCCGGCACCACCATGCGCGGAGATAACCTAACGCAGGGGTTTGCCATCTCCGCCCGCCACTGCCAAGGCAGAGTCGCCCTAACATGGATACCAGCTCCGCGCCGTGGGAGTCCTTCAAGGCGCGGAGCTGGTGGTCGCTGGGGTGGATTTTCGTCCGCCCGTTGGGGGTCGACTCAGGAGTCGCAGTCGTCCGGGCATCGGAATTGAGGTGTCTCTCGCGCGCTGCTCCGGATGCTGAGCGCGCGTGGGTGGCACTAATTGATCGGTGCGGGCGGTTGTTCGCCGCTGAGCACGGCGAGTGCATTGTCGGCGGCGAGCATCGCCATCGCGGTGCGCGTCTCAACTGTGGCGGAGCCCAGATGCGGTAGTAGCACGACGTTCTCGACCTTGTGCAACTCGGGGTGCACACTGGGCTCGTGCTCGTAGACGTCGAGTCCGGCACCCGCAATTCGGCCCTCTCTAAGCGCGGATGCGAGGGCCGCTTCGTCGACGATGGGTCCGCGCGCGGTGTTGACGAGGTACGCCGAGCTTTTCATGTCTGCGAGTTGTTGGGCGCCGATCAGATGATGCGTGGCGGGTCCGTAGGGACAGTGCAGCGAGACGACGTCGGAGATGGTCAGCAACTCCGTGAGATCGACCCGCCTGGCGCCTAGCTCTGCGGCGATCTCGGGATCGATGTCACTGCGCGACTGGTAGACGATTTCCATGCCGAAGGCCTTGGCCCGCCGTGCAGTCGCCTGGCCGATGCCGCCCATGCCGACGATGCCGAGCGTCTTGCCCTGCAGGCTGCTGCCGAGCAGGAAGAACATACCCCACTTCCAGGGCTGTTCGGAGCGGATGAGCCGTTCCCCCTCGCCCAGCCGGCGGGTCGCCATGAGGATGAGGGACATCGCGATATCGGCTGTGGCGTCCGTGAGAACGCCGGGGGTGTTGGTAGCTGTGATATTTCGTTGGCTGCAGGCAGGAACGTCGATGTTGTCATAGCCCACGGCGACGTTCGCGACGACCCTGAGTTGCGGTCCGGCGGCGTCGAGCAGCTCGGCGTCGATGCGTTCGGTGAGCAGGCTCACCACGGCGTCCGCCCCGGCAACTCGGGAAAGGAGTTCCGCGCGGTCAATCGACTCCGGGCCCTGCCAGGCATCGACCTCGTGCTCGGCCCGAAGTTTCTCGATCGCGGCTTCGGGGATACGCCCCGTGACGACGACCCGGCTCATGCCGTCTCGATCCAGTCGCGCAGGCGGCCGAGGCCGTCGCGGATGTCGGCGACGTCGATGCCCGAGTAGGCGAGCCGGATGTACTGCCGTTCCTCTCCGGGTTGGCGTCGGCCAAAGTGCTCACGCGTGCAGAAGGAGACGCCGGTCTGGTGCAGAGCTGCGGTGGCGAAGTCCCCGACTGCCGTGTAGCCCATGCGCTCCATTGCCTCGGTGACGTCAGGGAACAGGTAGAACGTTGATTGTGGTACGGCGACATGGGTTCCGGGGATGGCGTTCAGGAGCTCGCATGTGGTGTCTCGGCGCTCTCGCAGGACGTCGAGCATCTGCTGCACGGGTTCCTGTGTGCCACGGAGTGCTTCGATGCCGGCCCACTGCACGTAGTGCGTCGTGCATGACTCATCGTTGGTGTTGAGGGTGCTGAGAATTTTGGCGATCTCGAGCGGGGCGACGGCGCAGCCCAGGCGTGAGCCCGTCATGGCGAACTTCTTACTGAACGTGTAGAGAATGACCGTGCGCTCCGCCATGCCGGGCAGCGACGCAATCGAGCTCGAGACACCCTCGTAGCGCGTCTCGAAGTAGGC
>JBKPJW010000325.1:0-1116 GCA_046730875.1 Actinomycetota bacterium
ACCCCGGCTGGGCGGTCGACGACGGCGGAAAAGTAACACTTTGAGCGGCTCGAGGGCGCTGCGGCGGCCACCGGCCTGCGGCGGCAGGCCTCGTGCAGGCCCCTATTCGGTCGAATGGACGCCGCGCTAGAACAGGCTTTCGAGTGGCTGGATGAGCTCCGGGGAATCGTTCTTAACGTTCCCGACGGCGGTGCCCACCGCGTCAATCGTCCAGCCTTCCGCGACGTCGTGCGCCCCGGCCCGGACCAGGTCCACGAGCCCGGCGTCGTCCTCGGCCTGAGGATCCAGCCACGTCTGCATCGTTTTGCGGTCCATTGGCAGCGGAACCCTGTCATGCAGCGCGGTCAACTCGGCCAGCATTCCCCCGGCGTAGCCCTCCGGCGGAGAGTCTGTGGTCATGATCGACGTTGAGAGCATCCAGCGCTCCGGGTCACCCTCTGCCTTGGACGGGTCCTTCCACCATTCATAGAGTCCCGCGAAAACAATGGGCCGCCCGTCCTTCGGATGCACGTAGTAGGGCTGCTTTTTGCGGCCCTCGCCCTTCCACTCGTAGTAGCCGTCCGCCGGTACGGCACAGCGCCTGGAGCGGGTCGCCTTCCGGAATGCAGGCTTCTCCAGCACGGATTCGCTGCGGGCATTGATCATCTTCGACCCGATTCCCGGATCCTTGGCCCAGGAAGGCACCAGTCCCCAGCGCGCGATATGGAGTTGGCGGACCGGCTGCCCGTCCACCAGCCGTTCGAGCAGGATGGGCACGTCCGCGGTCGGGGCCACATTCCACGACGGCGGAATCGCGATCTCCTCCTCCAGCCCGGCATCAAACTCGGCCAGCAGGTCTCCGACAGCCCGGGCCATCACGTAGCGTCCACACATGGCACCAGCATGCCACCGCGCCCGCTGTGCGGGAATAGCGCCATGCGGGTTACGGTTGTTGAAACTGACGCACGACTTTTGTCGGCCACTGGCGCTGCCACCCAGCGCCACTAACCAGCTTTGAGGAGAACTTCTTGGACTTCACCCCCGAATCGGGCACCATCACCATGTTTTCGACCACCTGGTGCGGCTACTGCACGCGCCTGAAAAAGCAGCTGGACGCCCAGGGCATCGGGTACACGG
>JBKPJW010000326.1:0-3416 GCA_046730875.1 Actinomycetota bacterium
CGAAGTACTCCTTCATGAGGGTCCGCGCCTCGTCGACGGAGATCTCCAGCTGCTTGGACAGGCCGAAGGAGGTCAGGCCGTACGCGAGGCCATAGGACATCGCCTTGACCTTGGACCGCATGGCACTGGTCACCTGGTCAGTTGGCACATGGAAGATGTTCGAGCCCACGAACCGGTGCAGGTCTTCGCCGTCCTTGTAGGCCTGGATCAGCCCGGCGTCTCCCGAAAGGTGGGCCATGATGCGCATTTCGATCTGCGAGTAGTCCGCGGAGAGCAGGCACTCGTAGCCCTCGCTGACCACAAAGATGCCGCGGACGCGCCGGCCTTCCTCGCTGCGGATCGGGATGTTCTGCAGGTTGGGATTGTTGGAGGAGATCCTGCCCGTGGCTGCGACGTTCTGCGCGTAGGTGGTGTGGATCCGACCGTCGTCCGTGACCGACTTCTTGAGCGTCTCCAGCATCTGGCGCAGCTTCGACGACTCGCGATGCGCCATCAGCTGGACCAGGAATTCATGGCCGGTCTTCTCCAGCAGGTTCTTCAGCGAGGCCGCGTCCGTGGTGTAGCCGGACTTGATTTTCTTGGTCTTCGGCAGCTGGAGTTCGTCGAACAGCACGGTCTGGAGCTGCTTCGGCGACCCAAGGTTTACCTCGTGGCCGATCGCGGCGAAGGCAAGTTCCTGGGCGTTGTCGATCACCTTGGCGAGGTCCGATAGCTGCTCGTCCATGCGAGGCATGTCGATGGCGATTCCGGCGAGTTCCATGTCGGCGAGCACCCGGCTGACAGGCAGCTCAAGGGTGCTCAGCAGGTCCTCTGCTTTGCGTTCCTTCAGTTCCGCTTCGAAGTAGCGGCTCAGGGCACGCACGACGGCGGCGACGTGGACCAGTGCGCCGGCAGCGGCGGCATCCTCGCCGTCGAACGCCAGCTCAAGCTGGCCGGCCTTGGCGGCCTCGGTGGAAACCGCGATGTTGAGGTGGTGTTGCGCCAGCTCCGCGAGCTCGTAGCTGCGGCGGTCGGGCTGGATCAGGTAGCCGGAGATGGACGTGTCATCCACCACGCCCTCCAGTTCCAAACCGCGGGCTGTGAGGGCCTTCAGGGCAGCCTTGAAACCGTGCACCACCTTGGGTGAATCGGCGTCCCGCAGCCACGCCGCCAGGACGTTTTCGGCGTCGGCGTCCTGGCTGGCCAGGTCAATGTAGGCAGCGGCGTCCCCGCGGACGATCGCCACCGCGGCGGCGTCCTCGCCGATCCGCCCCGGGACAAGATCGATCGCCACAGCCGAGCGCTGCCCGGCACCCGCCGCGAGGAAGGCGGCCAGCTCGGCGGCTCCAGCCGGCGTCACGAATTCCGGGGTGTCAAGGCTCTCCCGCTCCGCTTCGGCCACCTCACTGCCATAAAGGGCGAAGAGCCGGGTGCGGATGGTCTTGAATTCGAGGGCGTCGAACAGCTCCTCCAGGGCAGCCTGGTCCGGCCGCGGGTCCGCGAGATCGTCCAGCGTTAGAGGCAGGTCAAGATCAGTGTGAAGCCTGTTCAGCCGCCGGTTGCGCTTGACGTCCTCAATATTTTCCCGGAGGGCGTCGCCCACCTTCCCGCCGATCGCGTCGAGGTTCTCCAGGACCCCCTCAAGGCCGCCATAGAGGTTGATCCACTTGGCCGCCGTCTTGGGACCGACCCCGGGAACGCCCGGCAGGTTGTCCGCGGACTCCCCCACCAGGGCGGCGAGGTCCGAGTACTGCGTGGGGCTGACGAAGTACTTCTCCTGGATGGCTTCCGCGTCCATCCGGGGAATGTCGCTGACGCCCTTCCGGGGGTACAGCACGAACACGTTGTCGGTGATGAGCTGGAAGGCGTCGCGGTCTCCCGATACCAGCAGCACCTCGTATCCTGCCTTCTCGCCCATGGCGGCGAGTGTGGCCAGGATGTCGTCAGCCTCGTAGCCGGGCATTTTGATGGTCTTGATGCCCCACGCGCCCATGACCTTGTCGATGAGGTCGATCTGGCCGCTCATTTCGCGGGGGGTCTCGTTGCGCCCGCCCTTGTATTCGCTGTACTCGGCCTTGCGGTGGGTGGTGTCGTCGGAGACGTCGAAGGCCACGGCCACGTGGGTGGGCTTCTGCTCCTTGATCAGGTTGATCAGCATGGACGTGAACCCGTGGATCGCGTTGGTGTGCTGACCCGTGGCGGTGGAGAACTTGTCCGCCGGCAGGGCGAAGAACGCCCGGAACGCCATGGAGTGTCCGTCCAGCACCAGCAGGCGCGGCTGGTCCGTAATGGGAATCACAGGGGCCTCGGTGGCGGAAACCGACGCCGCGGGGCGGCCGGACGTTCGTGCGGGCTTGGCCGCAAGCACTGACTCCGGCTCCGCTGCCGGGAGGATGTCTGTTGCAGTGTCTGCCGGAAGGGGGGCAAGGGCCGGTTTGGTAGTTTCACTCACAGGTGCCAGCCTAGTTCCCATGATGGACAATTTCACGCCCGCCCCCTACGCGGCCGAACTCGCAGCGGCCGGGGTTCCCGAGGACCTGCACGATTGGCTGGGCCAGTTCGGCATCGGCGCCCTCGTGGTGAAGATGGGAATCCACTTCCTTGAAATGAGTCCGGAGCGCACTGTGGCCACGATGCCGGTGGAAGGAAACACCCAGGTGGCCGGCATCCTGCACGGCGGGGCCCACGTGGTGCTGGCCGAAACCCTGGGGTCCTTCGCTGCCGGGATGCACGCCGGTCCCAACCGGCAGGCGCTGGGGATCGAGGTCGGGGCGACGCACCACCGGGCAATCTCCGCGGGCACCGTCACCGGCACCTGCACGGCCATCCACCTCGGCCGGACCCTCACCACGCACGAGATCGTCATAACCGATGAACAGGGCCGCCGGCTCTCCACCGCACGGATCACGAACCTTATCCGCGATATCGCCGGCTGACAGCCGGACCCGGGCCGGCTAGGCCCGGCCGGGGAAGCGGTAGCGCAACTCCGCAATGCCGCGCCCCAAGGTGCGGGAAGAAACTAACTCCAGCGGCGGCGTCGGGCCTGCCATGGGCAACAGCTGCTTGCCGCTGCCCAAAACGACGGGTATGACCGAGATAATGAGTTCGTCCAGCAGCCCGGCATCCGCGAACTGCGCAGCAAGGACTCCCCCGCCGACGACCCAGATGTTCCGGCCGCCGGCCGCGTCCCTGAGGTCCTCGACGAACTCGCCGACGGGCCCGCGCACGAACGTGACGTCGGCGCCCTTCGGGGCGGAGTGTTCGTGGTGCGTGAAGACCCAGCAGGGTGTATCCGGATAGGGCCAGGTGGTTGGTTCGTTCTCCCGGAGCCAGGCGAAAGTCTCGCCGCCCATGGCGAGGCACCCGACATCGGCCATGAAAGCGTCATAGCTCTCTTGTCCGCCGTCGAATCCATCGAACTGGAGCAGCCATGCAAG
>JBKPJW010000327.1:0-4271 GCA_046730875.1 Actinomycetota bacterium
GGTCATGGATGTCCCGAACAGTGCGATCATCACCACGACGCCGGGCAGGAACCACTGCAGCGTGGACTGGCCGCCGAAGGCCGGAGCCCCCACGGCGGATCCGAGCAGCGGCCCGAACAGGGCGAGGAAGACCAGCGGCTGCAGCAGGGAAAAGACCAGCGAAAAGGGGTCCCGCAAGGGAAGCAGCATCTCGCGCGAGAAGACGTACCAGGTGTCCCGCAGGACCTGCCGGAGCCCCGGCCGCTTCAGCGCCGTGCCGTCCTTGGTGGCTTGCCCAAGCATCAGGCGTCTGCTCCTTCCCGCAGGCTGCGCCCGGTCAGTTCAAGGAACACATCGTCCAGCGTCGGAGGCTTCAGTTCCATCGACAGGGCGGGCGCGCCGGCGTCGTGCATCTGTTTGAGAAGTCCCGGAGCCAGCCGGGAACCGTGGGTGATCCGGAGCCGGAAGCGGACCACGCCGTCGTACGCCCCTTCCTCCACCTCGCCTCCTGCGGCGGCCCGCCGCAGAAGCGGCCGGACCCCGGCTGCGGATCCCGCAGCGACATCCACCGCGAACAGATCCCCGGCCAGGTCCGCCTTGAGCCGCGCCGGAGTGTCATCGGCGATGATCGTGCCGTGGTCTATGACGATCACCCGCTCCGACATCGAATCCGCCTCGTCCATGTAATGCGTGGTGAGCACGATCGTGGTTCCGTGCTCGGCCCGCATGCGCGTGATGTGCTCCCAGAGGTTCGCGCGGTTCTGCGGATCCATGCCGGTGGACGGTTCGTCCAGGAACAACAGCTGTGGGGAGTGCATCAGCCCCAGGGCCACGTCCATCCGCCGCCGCTGGCCGCCGGAGAGCTTGATGACGGTGCGTTTTGCGAGGTCGGTGAGCTCCAGGGACTTGAGCAGCTCGCCGGCCCGGGCCTTGGCGTCCGTGGCATTCATTCCGTAGAAGCGGCCCTGCATGACCATCTCGTCGATGACCCGGTAGCTGTGGCCGCCGCCGTTGCCCTGTCCGATGTAGCCGATCCTGGCCCGCACTCCGGCCGGATCCGCCGTGACGTCCAGCCCCGCTACCGTGGCGGTTCCGGATGTTGGCTTCAGGAGCGTGGTCAGCATCCGCAGGGTGGTGGATTTGCCTGCGCCGTTCGGGCCGAGGAACGCCACGAGCTCACCGGGCCCGACGTCGATGTCGACGCCCTTGACGGCTTCTACTGTTTCCTTCTTGACGACGAAGTTTCTGGTGAGTTTCCGTGTGTGAATCACTGTGCACTCCAGAGGGCGTGGCAAGGCGCCTTTGGCTGCCGGACGCCATGCGGCAACGGTATACCCGGCGCGCGGGTCGGTCCACCGGTGATCCACCGGGTCGGTCCACGGGTCCGGTCACGGGGTCCCGGCATCGATTAGGGTACCGCCCGGGCACTCCCGGTACTGCCCGGCCGGCGGCGGGTCAGTGGCTGCGGTGGTCCTGGATGGTCATCCGCGGGCCAAAGGTGGGCTTGCGGTAACCGCTGAGCCCGAGCATGCGCACCACCCGCTGCCGGTGACCTGCCCAGGGGGCCAGCAGCCTGAGCATGCCGGCGTCGTCCGTCCGCCGGCCGGTCAGGGCGGCACCGACGTAGGCCGCCAGATGGTAGTCGCCCACCGCGATCGAGTCCGGGCAGCCGTGCGTGCGCTGGACCACCTCGGCCGCCGTCCACTCTCCGATGCCCGGAATGGTCTGCAGCTTCACTGCAGCCTCCGCAGCGGGAAGGGCGGCGAGCCGTTCCAGTCCGACGGCGGAGCGCAGCGCACGCATGACGGTCGCCGAGCGCTGGGGCCCGACCCCGGCCTTGTGCCATTCCCACGACGGGATGCGGAGCCATTGCGCCGGCGTGGGCTGGAGCATGAGGTTGGCCGGTGCCACCGTCCCGGCACCCGGCGCTGCCGTTCCGAAGCGGTACATCAGATAGCGGTAGCCGCGACGTGCCTCGATGACGGTGACCTTCTGCTCCAGGATGGTCGGCACCAGCGAGTCGATCATCCGGCCGGTCGCGGGCAGCCGCACCGTGAGGTTCCGGCGCCGGGCTTCAGTAACCATCCGGGGGAGCGTGGCGTGGAACGCGGGGTCATCGAAGCCGGACCAGTCGTCCTCGCTGCCGAGCATGCGCGGCATGGAGTCAACGGCGTGGGCCGCTCCCGGTCCCCAGGCCTGACCGTCCACGGCCGGGTCCGCCCGCGGCCCGGCGGTTGCCAGGCGCAGCGTGGCCGGACCGCACGGCGTCGTGAACGCGAACCAGACCCCGTCCGGGGCGGTGCGGATGGACGGGTCGCCCTGACCGCGCAGGAGCGTGCCGATGGTTTGCATCAGGTCGAAAGGGCCGCCCGGGCGCCACCGCGCTGAGGCGTCCGCCGCGGCGGCAAGGCCGGCGGGGACGTCTGCAACGCTCATGCGAACATGTTCCCACGACCCGCCGACAGCGGCCGCATCGGGGCACCGGACGGCGGGCCGAACGGCCCTTAGCCGGGGCGGGCGGCGGGACTACACTCCCGTTGAGGCGTGGACCGCCCGCGCCCGGCTGGTCCCACATGGGTCCCACATTCCGGAATGTCAGGTGAGCGTAATGGCCCGAGGAGTTGTGCACTTCGAAATCCCCGCCGACGATGAGGTCCGTGCGGGGCAGTTCTACAGTTCGGCGTTCGGCTGGAAAGTAAATCCGGTGCCGGAGCTGAGCTACACCATGATCCAGACCACCGAAACGGACGAACAGGGGATGCCTTCCGCTCCGGGGGCGATCAACGGCGGCATGTTCCGCCGGGAGGGAACCATCAACTCCCCGGTGGTCACCGTGGACGTTGACGACATCGACGAGGCGCTGCAGAAAATCGAATCGCTGGGCGGGTCCACCGTCAGCCCCCGGCAGGAAGTCGGCACCATGGGCTGGGCCGCCTACTTCAAGGACACCGAAGGCAACATCGTGGGGCTCTGGCAGAACGCCGCGCCGGAGGGAGGCACCGCCGCCGCGGAAGCCGGGAACGACATCGGCGCCTGAACCGCGACCGCGGCGGCGGACGCCGCGCCGGCCGCCCGGCAAACAGAGCAACCCGGCCCGCATAGCCGGCTCAGCGAATCAGTGCACCCCAAATCAGTGCATCCCGGTCGTGAGCCACAGCGCCACGACCGCCAACGGGACCACCAGGACAACAGCGATCACGCCGGCCACGGCGAAGCCGCCCCAGCGGATCTCCACGTTGAGGGAACGGAGCCGCTCGTGCCATAGCAGCGTGGCCAGGGAAGCCCACGGCGTCACCAGCGGGCCCAGGTTCACGCCGATCAGCAGGGCCGCCAGCCGGGCCGGGGAGCCGCCCACCGGCTCCAGGGCCAAATAGGCGGGCAGGTTGTTGACGGCGTTGGCTGCCGCCGCGCCCAGGCCGGCGAGCTGCACAAGCGCCGGCAGACTCTCGCCCGTCCCGGCGACCCCGGACAGGAACCGGGTGAGCCCGTTGGCGTGCAGGGCCTCCACCACCATGAACAGTCCAAAGGTGAGCATGAGCGGGCGCCACGGAATCATGGACCAGCGCAAGGCAGAGCGCCGCCGCCAGAGGAAAAGCAGTAGCAGGGCCGCAGCGGCCGCGAGCGCCGGGATCTGCACCGGCACTCCGGAGACCAGCGCCGGCAGCAGGAGCACCATGACCCCGGATGCCGCGTACAGCAGCACCTTGTCCCGCACGCTATGGACCGGCTGCGGACCGTACTTGCCGCCCAGATCCTTCCGGAACGCCAGCCACAGCAGCGCCAGCGGCACGAGGATACCCACCAGGGCCGGTGCCCACACCAGCGAAGCGAACGCGGCGGGGCTGAGCTTGAGCCGGTCCTGCGCCAGCAGGTTGGTCAGGTTGGAGACCGGCAGCAGCAAGGAGGCCGTGTTTGCCAGCCACACCGTGGTCAGCGCGAACGGCAGCGGCGGAATGCGGGCGTGGATGGCCAGCAGTACGACGACGGGAGTCACCAGGACCGCCGTCGTATCCAGCGACAGGAACACCGTGGACACCGTGGCGAGGGCGATCACGAGGAACCACAGCAATAGGACCCGGCCGCGGCCCAGGCCGGCCAGCCGCTCGGTGACCACACGGAACAGCCCGGCCTCATCCACCAGTTCAGTGACCAGTGACATCGCCACCACGAACGCCAGCACCGGCACGGTCCTTGCTACCAGCTCCTGAAAAGCGGGGACCGGCAGCAGCCCGGTGGCCAGTGCCGCGCACCCGGCCAGCAGCATGCCCGCGGGCAGCGCCCAGCTTCTCAGC
>JBKPJW010000328.1:0-5966 GCA_046730875.1 Actinomycetota bacterium
CATTGGCACGGCCGCCGTCATTGTGCCGCTGACGCTGAACGCCATTCCGTACTTTGCCCGCTTCGTGGAACAGAACCTCAGCCAGCTGGGCGGCGGAGTGGTCGAAGCGGCACGGTCCATGGGCGCCAGCCGTTCCCAGATCGTCCGGGATGTCCTGATCGTGGAGGCGAAGCCCGGTCTGGTCAGCTCCATCACCATCATGACCGTCAGCTTCATCTCGTATTCGGCCATGGCCGGCCTGGTGGGCGGCGGCGGGATCGGCGACTTCGCCATCCGGTACGGCTATTACCGCTATGAGACGCCGCTCATGATCACGGCCATTGTCCTGATGATCCTGCTGGTCACCATCGTTCAGCTGGGCGGCTCCTACATCGCCCGGCGCCTGGACAAGCGCGTTTGACGAACGCCTCAGGCGCCTCGCGCGCCTCTGACCGGCGCCTCTGCCCGCCCGCAGCATCCCGCCCTTCACACCTCCCACAGCGGAAAGCACCCCATGACTTCAACAGCCAGTACCCGCTTCGACGGCCCCCGTCCCCGCCTGCTGATCAGCGCCTTCGTGATGAACACGTCCAGCCACATCATGGGCGGGCAGTGGCGGCGCCCGGAAGCCCAGCAGCACCGGTTCAACGAACTCCAGCTTTGGGCAGACCTCGCCCGCCAGCTCGAAGACGCCAAGTTTGATGCGATCTTTTTTGCCGACGTCGTCGGTCTCTACGGCGACTACGACGGCGGGTGGGCATCGCTGCTGAAAAAGGGCCTGCAGGTGCCGTCCAACGATCCGCTCATCCTGCTGTCCGCGCTCGCAGCCGGAACGCGGGACATCGGACTGGCCGCGACGTCCTCGGTGATCCAAAGCCATCCCTTCCAGTTTGCCCGGCAGATGTCCACCCTGGACCACATCAGCGGCGGCCGCGTGGCCTGGAACATCGTCACCAGCGTGCTGGAAAACGCCCACAAGAACTTCAACGCCACCGAGCTGACCAAGCATGACGAACGCTACGACTGGGCGGACGAATATGTCGAGGCCGCCTACAAGCTGTGGGAGGGCTCGTGGGAGGACGACGCGCTGCTCCGCGACAAGGAAACCGGAGTCCACGCCGACCCGGAGAAGGTCAGCAAGATCTACCACCGCGGACCCCGGTATTCCATCGACGGACCGCACCTCTCCGCGCCTTCGCCGCAGCGCACCCCGGTGCTTTTCCAGGCCGGAAGCTCCGGCCGCGGCCAGCAGTTCTGCGCCGCCAACGCCGAGGCCACCTTCACCCTGGCTCCCAACACCGAGGTGGCCGCGAAGTACACCGCGGCCGTCCGCGAACAGGCCGTGGCCGCAGGCCGCCACCCCGACGACGTGAAGTTCCTCCAGGGCATGCACTTCGTGGTCGGCGGCACCGAGGCCGAGGCGAAACGCAAGGCCGAAGAGCTGGAGGACAGCCTGGACATTGAAGCCCTGCTGGCTCACGTCGGCGGCGGCTTCGGCGTCGACCTTGGCGGGCTGCCGCTGGACACCCCGCTGGGCGACCTCGAGACGGAAGGCAGCCAGGGCCATCTCACGGCCATCCGCGCCTCCGTCCGCGGCGGCAATCCCACACTCCGGGACATCGCGCTGTACCGCAGCCGGGCCAACCGCGTAGCGGGAACGCCGGAACAGATCGCCGACCGCCTCGAGGAGTGGCAGGACGCCGGCATCGACGGCATCAACATCATCAACCAGACCATCCCCGGCTCCTACACCGACTTCATCGACGGTGTGCTGCCGGAACTGCGGGACCGCGGCCTCGCCCAGACGCACTACGCGCCGGGAACCCTGCGCGAGAAGCTCTTCGGAGCCGGTCCGCGGCTCAATGACCGCCATCCCGCCGCGGCCTTCCGGGGAGCCTTCACGGAGTACTCCGCGGCCGCCGAAAACAAGCCCGCCACCGTTACCGCCTAGTTACAGCTCAGCGCGATCCACCCCTAAAGGACCAGAACATGCAGCGTAGAAATTTCCTCAAGTTTGCCCTCGCCGGCGCCGGCGCCGTGTCCGCCGCGGCACTGACCGGCTGCGGCCTCACGAACGCCGGTGCCTCCGGCGGCGCCAGCGGCGGCAAGACGATCAAGATCATCGTCACCGAGTCCGCCCCGTACCAGGAACCCACCAAGATCGCCCAGAAGCTGCTCGAGGCCAAGGGCTGGACCCTCGAGCCCACGTACGTCACGGACATCATTCAGCCCAACCTGGCCGTGGCCAACGGCGAATTCGACGCCAACTTCTTCCAGCACAATGCCTACTTGAAGCAGTTCAACCAGGACAAGGGCCTGGAGAATGTCGGACTCTTCTACGTCTACAGCGCACCGGGCGGCATCTGGTCCGACAAGTACAAGTCCCTGGACGAACTCCCGGACGGCGCCAAGGTCGGCATCCCCGTGGACCCGGCCAACAACGGCCGCGCCCTGTTCATGCTGCGGGACGCAGGCCTGCTGGAGCTTTCCGACGCGACCGTGATCCACACTTCGCAGAAGAACATCACCGCCAACCCGAAGAAGCTGCAGTTCGTGGAGGTGGACCAGCAGTCCCTCGCCAAGACCCTTCCGGATGTCGACGCCGGCTTCCTGATCGCCCGGATGGCCGCCGATGCCGGACACACCAAGGACGACGCGCTGGCCTTTGAATCGGATGCGGACCAGGTTCCGTTCCGGATTGTCGTTGCCGGCCGGAAGGATTTCGCCGGCTCGGAGAAGGCTGCGGCCCTCAAGGCTGCCTACCAGTCCCCGGAGGTCAAAGCCTGGTTCGCCGACTACCAGAAGGGCATCCTGCCCACGCCCTGGGACCAGGATCCCGCCGCCGACGTCTCCAAGCTTTAGTCCGGCCAACAGGAGCCATAAGAACGCATGTCCTTCCCAGCAGACACCACAGCCCCCACCACGGCTCCCTCAGCCGAAGCCGCCTACGAGAAACTGGCCCGGCGTTTCCGCCCCGTTTTTGCCCGCATCGCAGAAGGCGCGCTGGCCCGCGGGCAGGACCGGGTCCTGCCCTTCGAGCAGGTCCGCTGGCTGAATGAGGCGGGCTTCGGGCGGCTGCGGGTGCCTGCCGAACACGGGGGCGACGGCATCGGTTTTGAGCCGCTGTTCCGGCTGCTCATCGAACTCGCCGAGGCCGACTCCTCCGTGGCCCACCTTTACCGCTCGCACTTCGCGTTCGTGGAAACGGTCGGGCTGGAATCCGCTGCGTTCCAGGACCGCTGGTACCCGAAGGTGGTGGCCGGCGAAATCTTCGGAAACGCCGCCACGGAAAAGTCCGGAAACGCCCTCGGCACCACCGGGACCAAACTGACGCGCGACGGCGGGGGCTGGCTGCTGAACGGCAAGAAGTTCTACACCACCGGCACCATCTTCGCCGAGTGGATTGCGGTGCTGGCCAGCACCGAGGGCTTGGCGGGCCGGCAGTACGCCGTGGTCAGCACAACCCAGCCGGGCGTGGAAATCCTCGACGACTGGGACGGCTTCGGGCAGCAGTTGACCGGCACCGGCACCACGATTTTCCGTGACGCGGTGGTTCCCGACGCCAACATCATCCGGCGGTCGGAATCCACCACGCACGAGCCCGCGTTCTTCCAGCTGGTCCTGCTCGCCGTCCTGGCAGGCATCGGCCGGGCGGCCCTTGCCGACGCGAAAACTCTGGTCCGGGAGCGTAAGCGGATCTTCAACACCGGTTCGGGCGAGCTGTTCCGCCACGACCCCCTGATCCTGCAGCTCGTGGGCCAGCTCTCGGCCAAGGTCTTCGCGGCGGAGTCCGTGGTGCTGGCCGCCGCACGGGAGCTCGACGCCGGCGCTGACCGGGATCTGGACCTCACCCCGGACCAGCGGTACGTCCGCGGCGAAATTGCGGTGGAAAAGGCCCAGCTCCTGGTGCCTGAACTGGTCCAGTCCGCCGCCCAGCAGCTTTTCGATGTGACCGGGGCATCCGCCACCTCGAAGTCGAAGTCACTGGACCGGCACTGGCGTAACGCCCGCACCGTCTCCACGCACAACCCCGCCGTGTTCAAGGCGCGCACCGTGGGTGATTACGAAGTCAACGGCACTACTCCCGAAGGGCTGCACAGCATCGGGGATGCCCCCGCTGCCAAGTAGCCCCGACCCCACCAGCCGCGCCTCCTACCCAACTAACTAGCAGCAGGGGCCGTTTTGGACGTCCATAACGGCCCCTGCTGCCAGCCAGTTGGGCCGGGATGTGTCCTAGGCTGGACGACATGGACGTTGCCACGCTTCGCGAGATCTGCCTGAGCTTCCCCGGCGCCTTTGAGGACTTTCCCTTCGGCCCGGAGACGTCCGTCTTCAAGGTGCGGGCCGCCGTGACCGGCGGGGCGCGGCAGGACGTCAAGATGTTCGCCGCATCCTCGATGGATCCGGCCGACTGGTCCGTGAGCCTCAAGTGCGAACCGGCCCTGGCCGAACAGCTGCGGGCCCTCCATCCGGAGATCACGGGTGCCTGGCACATGAACAAGACGCACTGGAACGGGGTCCGGCTGGACGGATCGCTGCCCGACGACATGATCCGGGACATGGTGGAGGACTCCTACGACCTGGTGGTGGCCACACTGAGCCGGAAGCAGCGGGAACAGCTGGGCTGGGCAGGGCTCGCCCGGGGCGAAGACGCATGAGACGTGATCCGGGCGCGCTGAAGTATCCGGGCATCGGCTCCACCGAGCACGGCCAGGCGCCCGAGGGCTTCCCCTGCCTCACGTCCCGGACGTACCTCGGAGACGGGCCGGAGACCTACCGGCGGGTGGCAGCCGGAATCCTGAGCTGGGAGCTGCAGAAACGGTCCGGGCTGCGCGTCCGCACCGACTCCGACGCCGTTGTGCCGGGCGCGCGCGTGGTGAGCGGATTCGGCGTCGGGCCCTTTCGGATCAACGCGCCGTGCGAGGTGGTGTGGGTCCACCGGCCGCTGGCCGGTGAGGGGCCGCAAAGCGCCGGCTTCGGGTACGGAAGCCTGCCCGGTCATCCCGTGCGGGGCGAGGAAGCGTTCGAAGCGGAAATGGACGGCCAGGGACGGGTGTTCCTCAAGATCACGGCCTTCAGCAGGCCGGCCAACTGGTTCTACGCGGCCGGCAGCGCCCTCACGGGACGCGCACAACGACATGTCACTTCCCGCTACATTGGGAGTGCACGCGAACTGGCCGCAGGTGAGAGCTGATCAGGAGCAGGTGGATGCTGAAACAGGAAACCCTTGACCAATTGTGGAACTTCGATGATCCCGCGGGCTCGGAAGCCCGGTTCCGGACGGCCGCCGCAGATGGAAAGTACGACGCCGACGAACGGGCCGAGCTCGGCACGCAGCTGGGGCGGGCTATCGGACTCCAGGGCCGCTACGAGGAAGCCGACGCCCTGCTGGACGCCGTTGATACGGACGAACCGACAGTGGCCGTGCGGGTGCTGCTGGAACGCGGTCGCCTGCTGAATTCGAGCGGCCATGCCGCGATGGCCGTGCCGCTGTTTGAGCAGGCCGCCGAACTCGCGGACCACCTGAGTGAGGAATTCCTTGCTGTTGATGCCCTGCACATGCTGGCAATCGCCGACGCCGCGCACGCCGAATCCTGGACACGCAGCGCCCTTGAGTACGCCTCCACGGTTCGCGATCCGCGAACCAAGCGCTGGATGGTGTCGCTGCACAATAACCTGGGCTGGGCGCTGCACCAGGCCGGGCGCTTCACCGAAGCACTCGTGGAGTTCCAGCTGGCCGAGCAGTGGGCTGAACGCGTCGGCACACCCCAGCAGCAGGAATGGGCCCGGGAGGCAATCGACGAGTGTGAGCATTCCCTCGCAGCCGGGCTCACCGGACAAACACAACGAAAGGCATAGCCCGCATGATCTTCATTGTCGTTAAATTCAAGGTCAAGCCGGACTGGTCCGAAAAGTGGCTGGGCCTGGTGGAGGACTTCACCCGGGAAACGCGGCAGGAGCCGGGCAACCTGTGGTTCGACTGGTCC